>CAZPFZ010000085.1:0-6671 GCA_964585955.1 uncultured Acidiphilium sp. | reverse complement strand
GTTTTTATTTATGGCAAATAAGTTTTAACCTTTATTTTTTAATTTAAAAACACTGCCTTAATAAAAAGAAAATTAAATAATTAAAAGGTGCTTACAATGCAAAAGATCGGGTTTGACAATGAAAAATACCTTAAACTTCAATCTGAAAAGATTAAAGAACGCATAGCAGAATACGACAAACTTTATCTTGAATTCGGCGGCAAATTGTTTGACGATTACCACGCCTCACGCGTGCTGCCCGGATTTATGCCCGACAGCAAATTAAAAATGCTGTTAACCTTAAAAGACGAAGCAGAACTTTTAATAGTTATTTCCGCAGTCGATATAGAAAACAACAAAGTTCGACACGACTTAGGAATATCTTACGACCAAGACGTTTTACGTTTAATTGACGCATTCAGACTTGTTGACCTTTATGTGGGCAGCGTTGTAATAACAAAATATGCAGCTCAGCCCGAAGCCGATTTATTTATTGAAAGGCTTAACAAATTAGGCATAAAAGTTTATAAGCACTATAATATTAAGGGCTACCCTTCTAACGTTGAATACATTGTAAGCGACGACGGGTTTGGCAAAAACGAATATGTAGTAACCGACCGCAAGTTGGTTATTGTAACGGCACCCGGCCCCGGTAGCGGCAAAATGGCAACCTGCCTTAGTCAATTATACCACGAAAATAAGCGCGGAGTTAAAGCAGGTTACGCTAAATTTGAAACCTTTCCTATATGGAATTTACCGCTTAAACACCCCGTTAATATGGCGTATGAAGCGGCAACAGCCGATTTGAACGACATTAACATGATTGACCCATTTCATTTAGAAGCATACGGCACGCCTGCTGTAAACTATAACAGAGACGTAGATGTTTTCCCCGTTTTGGACGCAATGTTTAAAAAGATTTGGGGATTTTCGCCATATAAATCGCCCACCGATATGGGGGTTAACATGGCAGGTTATTGCATAACCGATAACGACGCCGTAATTAATGCGTCGGAACAAGAAATTATAAGGCGCTACTATCAAGCAAAATGCCGCCTTTTGCAATATAAAGAAAATAACGCGAACGAGATTTTTAAAATTGAATTACTAATAAAACAAGCGGGAATTTCTTTTGAAAAACGCAAAGTTATTCAAGCTGCACTAAATAAAGCCGAGCAAACGCAATCCCCGGCAACGGCAATAGAGCTGAACGACGGAACTATTATAACGGGCAAAACTTCTTCACTACTCGGCAGTTCTTCGGCAATGTTGCTTAACGCACTAAAATATCTTGCGGGCATCCCCGATGACATTCACCTTATTTCACCGCAACTTATTCAACCTATTCAGCACCTAAAAATAGACCACTTGGGCAATAGCAATCCGCGACTGCACACCGACGAATTGCTTGTTGCGTTAGCCATAAGCGCTGTTACTTCTAACACCGCCGAAAGAGCGCTTGATCAGCTTAGCAAGCTTAAAAATTGCGAAATGCATTCTTCGGTTTTGCTTGCAAGCGTTGATGCCACAACCCTTTCGCGCTTAGGCATAAGATTATCTTGCGAACCAAAATACCAATCTAAAAAATTGTATCATAAAAAGTAATAATCCTTTAAAAAAGCTTAATAATCGACTTATACCCCGACCTTTTGCCTTTAATGAGCATCTTAAAAATAATAGTCGGGGTATTTTTTATGCAATTTTTTGTAAAAATTTAAGAAAATTCACCCCAAAAAATGTAAATGATTACACTTTTACGTACGAAAAAGTGTGAGTGGGCACAATTTTTCCTTGTAAAAAATGTAATAAGGCGTTATACTTTAAAATACAAGAAGTTGGTAATTTGCTTGCAAGGTGCTGAAACTTTGCAGTATTTCAAACTAAGAAATGCAAGAACATAGTTTTTACGGCAAATTTTTTAATTTTGCAAAGATTTCTTCCGCGAGATACCTATTCCAAGTAACCGAATAACAAGGCGTGATAAAAAAAAGGGCTGCATGTTGCAACCCTTTGTTTTTGTTATTTAGCTTTTATTGCTTATGCGTTTTGAATATCTGCATATTTGATAGCGCCGCAATACTTCATAGCGCCTGCTTCATCATAAATAAAGTAGCAGTAGTATTGATATGTTGTTCCGTTTAATTCTTCAATGGTATCACTACCAACTTTAGTAGGTAATTCAAGCTTATCGGCGTTAATAGCTATTGCTCCGTCGGATATTTCAGCTTCGCCGTCTACTAAAGTAAGACCTGTATATGGAGCTGCAAAATCGATACCCATTGTTTGCGTGAATACATAGAAAGTGCTGGGGTCGGTTGATCTTACCCAATCACGAACATAAGCTTTTACGGTGTAACCTGCGGGAAGATTGAGTTCAGAATTGAATTTAACTGTTCCGTTATCGTTTACAAGCGTTACATCCTTACCGTTTGCTGTTTTGTAAGTGCCGATAGCAACAAACTTACTTGCATCCGTCGTAAAGCCGTTTACTGTTAATTTATCCTTAATCGATGTTTCTGCATAATCTGCAGCAGTAGGTCTTGCTGTTGTAGCGGTATTACCGTCTATATTAAATAAACCAACGCCTGCACCTACCAATTTACCGGTGTTGCTACCGCCGGAAACGGTGATTGATTTTACGCTGCTAGCGTTATTTGCAATATAAACAAATGCAGATTGAGCATCGAAGTTACCGTTGTTTTGGCAATTTTCAAATGCAATTTCAGGGTTTGCTGAACCAACTAGACCAAGGAATGCAGCACAGTAAGGTGCGGTACCCGTAAAGTTAACGTTATTAACGCAATTTTTAACAGTTACCTTTGTAGCAGTCCATGTTCTACAAGCAAGCATAGCAGTGTTTGATTCTGCTTCCATTGTACCGTTGAAGGTTATATTTTCAAAAGTACATTGACCAGCTAAATCTAAACATAAAACAGCTTCGTGTGAATCGGATTTTACGTTTACAACAAGGTTTTTAATTGTCGCATTGTTTGCTTTTTTAAATCCGTATGCATAGTAACCGCCGATTGAAATAGCGTAATTTTGACCGTCTAATTCAAAAGCAGCAGTATTTTTGTTGTAATAATCACCATCACCCTTACCAAGTACACCTAAATCGATGTCGTTACCCAATTTATAGTACTTGTTTGATTCGCTTGCGATTTGTGCGAATTGAGCAGCAGTTGTTACAACATAAGGATCGGCTTTAGAACCCGTGCCTCTTGTAAATACGCTACCAGATGCAACTACGCTGTAGCTGAACGAATAAGTTACACCTTTTTGTCCTTTTACCGAAATTGTACAAGTGTAAGTTCCGGCTACTGCAGACGAAAAGTCATTTTCGAATTCAACTTGGTCGTTGTTGTAATCGAGCTCTACATCCTTGCTTGCATCGGTGTAACTAACTTTGATTTTAAAGTTAGCATCGAATGATTCGCCTACGGTGTATTCCGTTTTCGGTTGTCCTACAAGCGTGATTGACTTAATACCGCTTGTGTTAAACAAAAAACAGCCCGTAAACATTGTTGCTATTATTGTTAAAATAGCGAGTGAAACAATTAGTTTAGTCTTTTTTAACATTTTTTCTCTCCTTATATGCTTTTTTAGGCTGAGCATTTTAATTTTTTTTTGCTAGCCCATAAACATTTCCTAAAAATTTTTAATAGTTGCGAACAAAAATTAAGGTGTCGCCCGAATATACTTCTACCTTTGAAATTTCGCTGCTTACCGTGGTGTGCGTACCGCGCGTTAAGCTGCTTGCATCAACGGTGAATTCGCATTGGTTATTTGTAACATTTTGTGCGTCGGTTGTAATTTGACTACCCTTTACACTGCTCTGCTTTGTGTAATATACCGTGCCGTCTTTTAAAACTTGTTGTGTGTAAGTGTTCAAAACGGGGGTATAAGTTACTTTTACTTTTAAATCTTTTAAATTGCCGAGTTTATCTGTATTGTTTGGCAATTTTATTGTTAATTTTGCATTAGTTGCGGGGAAAGCTTCCGTTTTGCCCGTATGGTTTACAACGTTGTAGTTTTCGTTACGATAAGCGTTTACATTTGTAATGTAACCCACGTTAGAGAACTTGTAGCCCTTCATTATGCCGTTTTCGGTGCGGATCATAATAACGCTGTATACGGTAAGGTCGCCCGATTTTACACTGCTTACGTTAACCTTGTTAAAGGAAGAAAAGTCTTTACAAAAACCGTCTTCGCTTTGCAATACGTTAAACACCGGAACAAGGTATTTTATTTGGGAATCGCTTGCAACGCTTTCTAATGTTTGCCCGCTACCGAGCAAGCCCGTTTGCATACCGCCGCTCGATTGATAATATACGTATTGGCAATTTTCGGGATATGTGCAAGTATAATCCTTGCCGTATACTATGTTGGCATTGGTATAAGTTACCGAATCGGTATCTATTGCGGACTTTTGCGTTGTTACCTTTATTGTAGCGCCGCTGTTGCCGCTTACGGTTACGTTTGTTTGCTCGTTTACAATAATGTTAATTTGTCCGTTACCGACAGTGGCAAACGCACTATCGCTTACGTTGGTTACGTTTATGGGAATAACTATATTTATGTTTACAGTTATATTAATGTTTTGAGCATTTTCGGCGTTAAGTCCGTTTGTTATATCGGTAATTGTTCCGTCAACCAAATAATTGCTTACCGTAACATCGGTTACACCTTGCTTTGTTGCGGCAGGTATATATATTCCCTTTTCGCCTATGAACATGGTGTTTTTAATGTCATAAGAATCATATAAATCGGTATAACCAAATTTTTTTCCGGATAATTTCTTTACTTCGGCATTAATCGAACGAACTTTTGCATCGTACTCGTTTTCGATTACCGCACAAATATCACTTGCGGAAGTTGCTTGGTTTTCAGCCGTTTGTATTACCTTTTTAAGTTGATTTATTGCGTTTTCGATAGGCTTGTTTGTGCCGTCTATATAAAACAAATTATTGTTATAAGGGTTTATCGCTTCAATCGGGCGATTACCCTTTACCACTTGCGGTTCGCCTTCGTCGGCATAGACAGTCATAACGCCTGACGACTCAGACGAATTTTTAGGATCGCTTGTCGTAAATGCATTTTCGTTTTTTAATAAAAATACGTTGTTTACCGAGCTATCGTACCACAAAGAATAACCGTCGGGAGTGTTTGACCTATCAAAACCCAATTCTTCGGCTATGGTTTTTACCTCATCGGGCGTGTAACTTTCGCGCCCATCCACCGTTAAAGAACGCAACAAAAGATTTTGGTTAAAAGTGTTTACGTTGGCTTGCAGTTTTGCAATGTTGGCATTTGTTATTACGCTACCGAACGTGGGAATAAGCACTGCCGACAATACCGCAATTACCGCAATAACGATAACCAGCTCTACCAAAGTAAAGCCTTTGCGTTTTTTTTGCATTTTTCTTCTCCTTTACAAATATTTTCTTACATGCTTTATTTGTAAAACCGCACTTTAGTTTGTGCGTTATTACCGATAATAATTAATAAATTGAATTTTTTTAAGAGAGAATATACAGACTGAATAGAAAAAAATTATACCACAAAATGCGCCGACGTGTTTTTACCTAAAATAAAAATTGCCGACGCCCTGCAAAATCTTAATCGGTTATTGTTAGTTTTGTTACATGCTGAAAGAAAGCCTTTTCAACAATAACGGCTACAAGCTCGACCGATACAGAGCTCTTTTCTATTCTTTTCACGTCTTTTTCTCCTGTAGAAAATCTACATACTTTTATACATGCTTTTTGCGCGCATTGTTTAACGCGCTATTACGCAATTTGATATTGATAAAACACAACGTAACTTTACTATATAACACAATATACATAGCGCGCAGTATATTCGCGCATACATTACACACTTTATATGCGCAATTATATATATTACGCCGCATTAAACAATATGCTTTGCGAACGGCAAGCTATGCTTCTTACTTCATAGCGGTATATTGCGCAAGGCAATTATATCAAGCCCATTCTCAGTAACATTATATAACGCAAAAATGGACATGTCAAGAAAAATTTGATATTTTTGTGAAATTTGTTCGTTTTTCGACCTATTACACAATTATTAAGTATTTTTTTGCAATTTTGCGTTTGCTTTTGTAACTAAAATACACATTTTTTGCATTTTTTTGCAACCGACGATTGCTTTTTTTTGATGATTTAATTGCAAAAATAACAAAACAAACAAAAAAAAATGCGCAAAAACTTTCTATTTTTGCGCATTTTTAAGTTTTACGCTAAAAGCGTTTTACGTTACTTTTGGTTTTAATTAAGCGTTTTTAACTATAGTAGTTATTTCGTTAGCGTTAATTGCTACGGGAATTACAAAACAGTTGCCCTTAGCATAGCCGGCTTCTACGAGTTCGTTATAAAA
Source organism: uncultured Acidiphilium sp. (assembly GCA_964585955.1). Classification (GTDB taxonomy): domain Bacteria; phylum Bacillota; class Clostridia; order Christensenellales; family Borkfalkiaceae; genus HGM11416. The sequence continues at coordinate 293 of CAZPFZ010000085.1, read as the reverse complement.
TGCTTTTGCATCGGTTTTTTCAGATATATCTTTGCTAATACCTTGTGCTGTTGCACTGTTTTTGTAGAACTCTATCATATCGTCGGTCGCTTTAAATTCGAGAATAAGAACTATTTTCGAATCAAAAACTAAAGATCCTGCTTTTGTGAGTACGTGTACGTTGGTAACCATATCTTCGTCTTCGGCTTTGCCACATTCCACTTTTATGGTATTGCTCCAAGTTTCTACTTGTTCGCTTTCAACATAACCTTCTTTTTCGAATGCTTTTTTAAGTGCACCGTATTTAGAAGAAC
>CAZPFZ010000084.1:0-6717 GCA_964585955.1 uncultured Acidiphilium sp. | reverse complement strand
GTATAGCCCACCCCAAAAGGCACCAAACAGTGCAACACCCGCGCCAATGGCAACAATGCCGGGAATAGGTAAAATAACGACTTGTAAAATTTGCAACAGTAAAAATACAGGTATAGCAAAAACTCCGTAGTGCGAAATAAATTCGCGTAAATCTTCAACACTATCGATTTTATCGAGCAATCCGCTTACTTCGAGTAAATATAGTGTCGCGAAAATTATTACAACTGTTAATATTGTTAAAAAACACAACCTTAAAACAAATTCTGAATCTTTAATCCCCAAAAACACACTTAGTGCCGAAAATAAAACAGTAGTCAACACACAAACGATCATTATTATTTTTCGGTATTTGTATATAAAGCCATTGGTGCATTTTTGAACATAGGAAAACTCAAGTAAAACAGCTATAACACACAAAATAAAAATAGCGCTTACGCATAATAAATCTTTTATGATGATTTTATTTTTTTGCAAAAACTTGTCATTGCTAAGCCGCTTATTTTTTATTTTAAAAGCCTTTTTTAAGTTCCTACGATTAATGCTTTCTTTGTGCAATCCCATATACAAAGTATATTCAAAATTACACAATTTTAAAACTTTTCTTTTAAAACACTAGTACTATTTAATGTGCTTTATTATAATTTTTCGCCGTGTTTTTGTAAAATAGGAACAATTGCATTTACATCTAACTGCCATTCGCCTACAGCATTAAGTCTGGCATGATATTCGTTTGCTTTTTTTAACTGTTTTATATAATCGGAATAAGTGCAACCGTTTACCTTGCAAAAATGTTTTATCGCCCTATCTTCATCACCGACAAGTTGAGTTCTACCTATATGTATCACAGAATGACAATCGTGACATATAGCAACAATCTCATCAAGTTTTTGTATTTTGTTTTGTTCGTCGTAACTCCAATTTTCATGCGCTTCGAGACGACTGGCAGGCCTTTTACAAATCATGCATCTACCCGCGGCACGTTCATATGCATCTTTTCTTAAAAGGTCCCAAATTTTTTTAGGTAACAATGTCCGCAAGTTAGAATACCAACAACTATCGGGCACCGGCTTCATTAAAAGTTTATACTGTTTTTCACTCATGTTTTTAGACAAATTATGCAAATAATCGCGCATAAGCGCGATTATTACATATTTTTACTGTGTTTTAAATTACTCGGCTTTAGGGGTCTTCCTTAAATCGAGTGGGAATTTTTCAGGTTCATCGCAAATGTTAAATGCGGGATATTCACTGTAAGCCTGATTGTTTTTATCTAAGTTTTTAAGTTCTTCTTCAGTATACATGTTAGCATTTATATCTGAATTTGAAACTTTAATTCCGCCTTTTGCTAAAGAAAGTGGAGCAATTTCGCCATCCTTTGAAAAAGCTACGAGTTCGTTAATTTTCATTGTGTCTCTTGCGTTAACTACAACTTTAGTGGTTGTTATGGCATCGCCGAAATAAATATTCAGCCAACCGTTATTTGCTTTTTTAATTTGATCTTGCGAAAGCGTGTAGCTTATTTTTTTACCAACGGTTGAAGATGTTTTGTATAAATAAACATCAACCGAGGTTTCGCTGCATTTTAAGTCGGATACATTGAGCCAAACTTCGGTAATCTCTTTACTCGATGAAGAAAAGGACATTTCCGCAACCGCAATTAGTCTTGCGCCGTCGTTTTCGCGAGCGGTAATTTGCCAATAATTATAATCTTCACCGTTGCATGCAGAAAAAGCAAAAATTGCTGCCAAAACAAGTATTAACGAACATACTGTACATATTATTTTTTTCATAACTATCTCCATTTTTTATTATATTTTAAGACGAAAATTTTTCTCGTCCTAATTATCATTTTTCATTTTTTTAAGCTCTTGCATGAAAGAATGTATATCCTTAAATTGCCTATAAACAGAAGCAAAACGAACATATGCGACTTCATCTATTTTCATTAGACGATTCATAACCATTTCTCCGATTTCTTTAGATGAAATCTCTTGAGCCATAGAATTGTATATTTGTTTTTTAATATCGTTTACTATATCATCTATCTGTTGTACAGCAACGGGACGTTTTTCGCAAGCTTTCATAATCCCTCTTTTTATTTTTTCGGGATCAAATGCTTGGCGTTCGCCGTTTGTTTTTACAACAAGTACGGGCGAAGTTTCTATTGTTTCATATGTAGTAAAGCGTTTACCGCACGAAACACACTCGCGACGTCTGCGTATAACGGTACCGTCCTCGTTTAATCGCGAATCGACAACCTTGCTTTCAAGGCAGCCGCAATATTGACATTTCATTTAATTTCTCCAAATAAATTTTTATATTAAATTGGCACAAAATATACTATATGATTATTTTTTTAAAAGTTGTTGTGATTGTATATTATGTTGCCATTAATGTTTATGGGTTTTTCTTAATATTAATACAACGCAAAGCACACGAAGAACACATCGAAAAAACAATATCCGACGGAAAACTATTTGTAGCCGGAGCTTTGGGCGGTGCCGCAGGTGTTTATATTGCTATGTTTGTATTCAAATATAGATTAACCAGCCTTTTCCTTATGGTGGTAATGCCCGTTTTAATCGCTATAAACATCTATATTCTCATATTCGGTTTTTACAATGACTTTTGGCTAATTGATAACGCAATGTATTACAATATACCAAAAGCAAACCATAGCTTTATACGTTCTTGTTTTTGTACCACTGCAAGGCTATAATTGTTTTTGCATCTATAAAGGCTTGAGCGTTTAGCATTCTTAAAGCTTTTTCTTTGTCAATCCATTGTGTAACAAGTCGCTCGTCTGCATCCAAACAAACATCGGAATTTTCAAAACTATCAGCGTAATACACGTGAAGAATTTCATCGGTATACCCCGGCGATACAGCAAAAGAGGAAATATGTGTAAGTTTTTTAGGAATTAAACCGCACTCCTCGCTTAGTTCACGCGCTGCAGTTACAATAGGAGCTTCGCCGACTTCTCTTGTCCCTGCGGGAATTTCGTAGATTTCCTTACCTAAAGGATGTCTATATTGACGAACGAATGCAAACTTTCCGTCTTTTTCAGCCAAAACAGCAGCTCCGCCGCTATGTCTAACAACTTCGCGCATTGCAACAATATCGTCGTTTTGTATTTCGTCCACAAAAAGTTTTACAACCTTTCCATCGTATATACTCTTGCTTGAAAGTGTTTTATTCATACCAACTCTTCGCTTAGTGCGATATTACAAAATACCGCAAAATTTTAAAATGCGCTCGATATCTTCTACCTCGCTATCAACCCTACGATAATTTTTTATCGCATATTTATAACTAACAAAAGTAGTTTTTACCTGTTCTTTATTACCTTTGAACAAACAATCGCGGAAAGATTCAAGAAGCATAAGCAAATCTTGCTTTTCGCCGTCTTTAAACCTACTGCGTATAATCCTTGATTTTTCCTCGGTTAAAATTCGTTGTATATCACTATAACAGGTAAGATAATTTTTTCGCGGAGCTTCTTCATCGTAAACAAGTTCGCGTTTATAACCGAAAGTTTTTTCGTTTTCTGGCGCGAGTTTTTTGTTTTCGGGAATATTTTGCACCATTTGGTTAAAAGCTTCGCCTTTAAACTTTTCGGGATCTCCGTTTAAATCTTCAAGGCCGGAAATCATTTGTTCTGCACTATTTGTTACGGCAAATTTAAACGGAGTTAAAAACATAAGGGCAAAGGCTTTATAACTGCGCTCTACATTATCGCATTTATAATTTTCGTTTAAAACATCTAATAGTTCTATTTGCTTTGCATCTATAGCGGCAAGCAAACAAAAACCAAACGCTATTAAATCCTTTTTATTATCTACGGGAAAACTTCCGCCCACCTGTTCGTACTCTTCAAGTTTAGCATCAAAGTCAAACCCATCCATACAAAAGGTTATAAGTTCAAAAAACATTTTAGAGGAGGTAAGCGCTTTTATTACTTCAGCAATCTTGCTTGTAGTAAGAATATAACTACTCTCTATTAGTTTATCCATTTTACAAGAAAAGTTTTTAATAGATTGCACTCTTGTAACCATTTGCCTTTTACCTCCGTTTTTACTTAATGCAACTTAACAGCCCTTTTTAAACTTAACAAACAAAAGAAACTTTATCTTTACTCTATTGATTATAGCACCATTTATTTTTTTTTTCAATTGTTTAAAAAGTGTTTTTTGCGTTTATTCATAAATATCCTTATTTATTTTAAAAATTTTCCCCCAAAAACTATTGATTTTTTTTTTCAACTCGTATATAATGTGTATGAAGAATTTTTGGAGGTGTATTATGAAATCAGTAAGAATATCTTTACAAATGGCGTCTCAAGTTAAAAAATTTGTTTCGGTAGTACAAAACTACCCGTTTGAAATCGATTTGCGTTGTGATAGATACGTTGTTGATGCTAAATCTATTTTGGGCATTTTTAGTCTCGATCTTTCAAAGCCCATAAATGTTGAAATTCATGCTGAAGAGAAAGATAAAGCTGACTGCGAAAAACTTATAGAAGACCTCAAGCAGTTTGCCGCTTAATTATCTTTAAAACTTTCTCGGCGGTCGGTATGCTAATACCGCCGCCTATATTTTGTCACTCGGGAGGAATTTCAATGCAAATTAAAGGCGACGCATTACTGAACAAATTAATATTGTTGTTCGTCTTTGATAAGATGGAATGTCCCATGACGGAAAACACTATTTTAGATATTTGCTGTTATTCGAATAATTGGATTGCTTATATGGACTGCAAGCCCATAATTAACCAACTTATCGATCACGGCTTTATTTATAAATTAAACCAAAACGGCGGGAATGTGCTATATGGCATCACCCCCGATGGCAGAGTTTGCTTGGCAGATTTTTTTGTTCAAATCCCCTCTTCTTTGCGTGAAAAAATTTCCACTTTTGTAAAAGCAAACTGTTTAAAATACAAAAAAAGTCAAGAATTTATTGCTGATTATTATATGAATAAAGACGGAACCTACACTGTAAATTTAAAAATTGTTGAACCGTCTAATCCTATTTTAGAATTAAAAATGGTCGTGCCGAGTAGACTTTCGGCAAAAAACATTTATAAAAAATGGGAAGAAAAAGGCATGTATATTTTTGACATGCTCTATGATAATTTGGTTGAATAAATTTTATAATAAGGAGATACGTATATGAACACATACAGCACTAAAGGAACATGCTCTCGCCAAATACTTTTTGAAGTAACCGACGGAAAGGTTCACGACGTTAAATTTATAGGTGGTTGCAGCGGCAATCTTCAAGGAATAGCAAAATTGGTAAACAATAAAAATATAGACGAAGTTATTACTACACTTAAAGGTATAAAATGCAAAGGCAATACCTCTTGTCCCGATCAACTTGCTACAGCCTTAGAAGAATACAAAGTTAAAAATAAATTATAATTTCTATTTAGTTTATATCAACAAAACCCGATTCGCTTTTTAATTGCGAATCGGGCTTTTTTGGTGGCTTATACTCAGTTTTATAATAAGAAATTTTTTAAATCATTCTCGCTCTTTGCCAACAAAAAACGCAGCAACCGTCCCTCTGCCTGTGTGACAACCTATTGTGGCGCCAATATCGTAAATAATGCATTTACCTTTTAAATTATCAAAAGTGTTTTCAATCATTTTTGCAAGTTCGAGTGCATCGTTTAATGCAGATGAATGGCACAAATAACACCTACCGTTATAGTTGTCGCCGTCCTGTATTCTATCCTTCATTTCGTTAATAAGTTCGTTCATTGCACGTTTTTTACCCATAAGTTTTTTTTCGGGAATAAGCTTACCTTCAGGATTAACATATAAAAGCGGACAAATGTGCAATAGTGTACCGAAAAGCCCGGACGCGGCGGAAATTCTACCGCCTCTAACATAAGCACTTAAATCAGTTGAAAAAAACAAATGGTGTATGTGCTTTTTTATTTTTTCGGCATATTCTACCACTTGGATTGCAGTGTACCCTTCATCCCTATAATCGGCAAGTATATCCATAAGCATACCATAACCCGACGACGCACATAAAGAATCTATTACGTACAGTTTATTTTGCGGATATTTTTCTTCTAATCCCTTTTTTGCCATAAGTGCAGCATGATAAGTACCCGTTATGCCCGACGATAAAACAACACTGACTACATCTTTACCCTGTTTTAAAAACTCTTCGTATGCTTGAACATATTCAGTTGAATTAATTTGACTGGTTACCGTTTTCTTTCCTGCATCCATTGCGGAATATAACTCTTCGTAAGATAAGGTTTTACCAAAATCGTCCACATATTCGATGTTATCTACCATAAAGCGGAAATTCATAACGTGTAAATTTCTCTTTTTTAGATGTTCGGGGTTTAAATCGACTGTAGAACCACAACTTAAAATAAATTCGTTCATATAATAATCCTCCTTAATAACTCGATTTTCTATTGTTAATGATTAAACTTTTTTAAAACTAACTAATCTTGTAAAAACAATGTAGATTAGGTTTGTTGGTATTATATCATTAACTTTTGAATTAGGATACCTACTTATGTTAGAAAAAATTCTATATTTTTTTTAATAATTTCTACTTAAAATTTCACACAGATAGACAAAAAAACAAAACTCTACTTGCGGTAGAGTTAATGTAAATTTTAAGTTGAGACATTTGAAAAAGTTAGGCTATAACACGATTAACGCACATTTTTACATACCTTTTGCC
>CAZPFZ010000083.1:5096-6765 GCA_964585955.1 uncultured Acidiphilium sp. | reverse complement strand
GATATGTCGTTTTAAAGTTTGACAAAATTTGTAAAATAAAGTATACTCAAATATATAAAAGTGTATAGCTTATGCAATGGGCTATATTCTATTCAATATAATCGCGGCGACGTGCATGTTGGATATTTAATGTATATAAAAAGTATTCGACATTCAGTTATAAAACAAAAAAACAGAAACAGGTTTAGCTTATTTTTAGCAAAACCTGTTTTTGTTTTTTATTTTGGTAAAAAAAAGGCTAACGCCTTTTTTTAAGCGTCAGCCTTTGAGTTTAGTTATTAAGCAAAATATTCAACTTGGGAAACTTCAAACGTGCCGTTAGTGCTTGTTTTATTTTCGTAGTTAAATGTTAATTCATATGTGCAATTAGTTGTTGCTTTGCTTAAATTAATTACAAGTTCTTTAGTTAATTCGGTTAAAGTAACTGTTTCAAGCACCTCGTCACCATTTTTAACTGTTAATGTTACTGAATTAAGCGTTCCGTTTTTATTAAGAGAATCAAAAGAAACTTTTACTTGTTTAACAGCTTCGGCTATAGTTGTTGAAATAGAAGCAGAACCTGTTGTATTTTTCTTACCACCTCTTATATATGTCCAACCGTTATTATTGTTATTAAAGTTAACCATAGTAAATGTATGGTCACCTGAGGTAGCATCCCAAGTACTTGTATAATCATTTACTTTTTGATTAACAGTATTATTTTTGACAAAAGTAAGTGAAGAAACAGATTTAAGAGTAGCAGCGCCAGCTTCTTTTGTTTCAACAAGGACGGCAGTGTTACCTTTTACGGTTGCAGTGTAGGTTCCTTCATTAGCGGTAAGTGGATCGGATACACCTTTTCCGTCTACAACTTTAACAGAAACTAATTCGTAACCTTTGGTAACGCTTACGGTAAAGGTAAAGGTTGTTCCGTTTGCGGCGCTTGTAGCGCCTAATGCAACGGTTGCTTTATCGCTTGAATTTGCAGAAACGCTTATGGTAGAAGTGCCTTCGCTTCTTGATTCAAATTTAGCATAATCAGTTCCGTTTTGAGCAAGTTCCAAAGTTCCGCCATAATTTTTAAGATAACCGGAAATAACAACTAAGTCATTTTGATAAGCTTCGGTAATGTTAGCTGTACTATTTAAGTTGCAGCTGTAAACCAATAATTCTTGAGTGTTGCCAATAGCATCAACAAGGTAAAGGGTTGAATAATAAGAAGAACCATATGTGCCAACGCTCTTAAGGTAGCCTTTAACATAAACTTTGTTTTGAATCATACCGTCTTCAGCTAATGTTTCTAAAATAGCAAGAGCATCTTCAACGGTGTAGGGGTCTTCGGCAGTACCTGCGTGAGTTGCGGCAATTTCCGCTTTAACGGTAATGGTTACGTCTTGTGTAGCTTCGCCCAAAACAGCGGTTAAAACAACGGTAGCGTCATCTTCGCCTGCCGCAGGACGTACAACAGTAACTGTTCCGTCTTCGTTTATAGTAAGGGCAGTGCCTTCTTTAACGGTCCAAGTTGCAGCTGCATCTAATTCTAAACTATCGGTTACGGTAGTTTGGGTTTTCTTAACTATTTCAGCAAGTTTTTCAGCATCGGTTTTTTCAGGAACTTCGCCTGTAGCTTTTTGGAAAGTTCCGAGTTTGCCGATGAATTGAGTGTTACCTATATTAGCTGCATTGCTAC
>CAZPFZ010000083.1:0-4996 GCA_964585955.1 uncultured Acidiphilium sp. | reverse complement strand
TAAAAATTTTGTAAGTTCCTGCAACGGGTGCCGTAATAGCAACTGCTTCGTATTCAACTTCTTTTAAAGTTCCGAGTTTGCCGATGAATTGAGTGTTACCTATATTAGCTGCATTGCTACCGGTAACGTATGAAACAGCACTTAAAGCCATAGCAGACGATGTAGAGTTATCACTCTTAGTGTAGGTACCAAAATAGAATTCGGTTAAAACATCATTCTTGTTATTGAAAGAGCAAGTAAATGTTCCGATGGTTGCGTTCCAAGTCCATTCAGCTGCGGTTTCAACAAGTCTCATATTGTTGTAAGTACCATTGAGGTATCCTTCAAGGTATTTACCATCAACCATAAGCGTGTATGCGTTTTCTTTGCCTTCAACTGCGGCAACAACAACGTCGGCAGCTTTTTCAGGTTTATCGGTTGTGTTAAGTCCGCCTATGCTGTTTAAAGTACCATCAAAGTAAAGAACTTTACCAATATCTTTAGCGTTTGTTACATCAATAAAAATTTTGTAAGTTCCTGCAACGGGTGCCGTAATAGCAACTGCTTCGTATTCGGTAGTTACAGCTGCGTCAACTAAAACACTAAAGGTCTTTGTGTCGGTAGCGTCGCCGTTTGTTAAGGTAGCAGTTAAGGTGATAGTAGTTTCTTCTTCAGGGAGAGTTACAACTAATTTGCCTTCGTTTACAACAGCACAAGCATTGTCAGAAGTCCAAGCGATGGTAACGTCTTCATAAGCTTTACCGGCAAGTTGTAATGTATATTCACCGGCTTCGGTTATGTTAGCAGCAAATGTTAAAGCATCTTTTTCGAAAGCTACCTGTTCAGCAGGAGTCTTTTCGGGAAGTGTAAAGTTTGCAAATGCGTCTAAGGTAACAGGGGTAAGATAGAATGCATTGTTATAAACGCAAATTACGCCGGTTACATCAGCAATAGCACCGAAATTGTCAGTATGGAGTTGCTTAAATGCTTTTGTATCATCTTCGTTTAAGGGGCAGGTAGAAGAAGAAATTCTTACATAAGATTCCATACCTGCAAGTTTAAACTTGTAATATCCGCTCGATTCATCTTGACCGGTTATTTCAACACCTTTAAGAGTAACAAGCATTGCTTGACCTTTAACTAAAGCTTCAGCTTTAAGGTTGTTGTCAGTAGCTGCTGCTTTATAAGCTTCGGTTAAATCAACAGGGGTAACTTCAACGGGTGTTGATTCTAAAACCTGAACAGAAGCCGAAACAATTTCGAAAGTGCCGTTGTAAGTATCTTTTAAACCTTTAACTCTTACAAACATGCCTACTTCTAATTCAAGTTCGGTAACAGGATCTTTCTCTAATCCATAAACATAATATCCGCCGAAAGTAGCGTCTTGGATGTATAAACCGTTAGCGGAATCTTTTAACGATTTAGCCATAATACCGGTTATATAACCTTCAACGGCAACGTTCTCGTCATCTTTCTTCTCTAAAAATTGTTCAAAAGTAAGAACTCTAAATTTAGGGAGAGTATATTCAAAAGAGAAAGTATCGGTAGCACCATCAGCTGCGGTGATTGTTGCAGTAAGAACGTACTCGATGTCCATTTCGGGTTCGTCTAAAAGGTCAATCATAACCGTAGCATCATCTTTTTCAACTACTTTAACGCTGTCAGCAGGGGCACCTTCAGTCGTGATTTGTACTGTCCAGGTTACAGAGTAAGTACCCTTACCAACAATGTTAACCTTAGCTACACGTTCATAATCAGAAGATGTAGTGGTGGGTTCGTCTCTGTACATTTCGCGTACTATCGATTTTGCGGTTGAAAGACCGTTATCGACGGTTGTTGAGTCGCCGCTATTACCACCGGTGGTTTTGTTGCAACCAACAAAAGCCATAGTCAAGCAAGCAATCATCAAAACAAGACAAGTGATGATTTTTTTCATGTTTTTGCTCCTTTTTTATTAAAAATTTAATTTAATTATTATTCAATAACGGTTATATCTGATGTAGATAAAGCTTTAATCTGATATTTTCCGTTAAAGTTTTCAACAACACCGGTTACGTTAATAGTTTTGCCTTTATAGGCATCAGCTGTTATAACGTTTCCGTTTGAGTCTTTTAAAACGTTTGTACGTACCGAAATAGTTTGTTCGCCGCAAGTGCAGGTTAGGGTCATTGCTCCGTCTGAACTCGTGTCGCTTTCGGTGGTGTAAACGCTTTTAACGTAAAGGTTTTTCATTGAAATTGTCGTTGCTAAAACAAGCTCTGCATAATCAAATTCAACAGGTTTAACAACAATTTCGTCCGGATTTTCTTCATCGGCAAACTCAAGCTCAATAGTCTTTTTGCTTTTGAATGTTTCGGCTGAGGTAACTGTATACGCAGATTTATTGTTTTGGCTTATTAATTGCAAGTTGTCAGGACTATTGGGTCTATAAATGTTTAACACTATGCCCGAAACTTGATAAGAGCCTTGGAATTCGCTTACATAACCGACAATACGCAATCTATTGCCCGCCGCCATAAGATTTAAAACATCGCCGCTGGCAGATTTGCCGTAATAAACGTACATTCCAAAATAAAGTTCTGTTTCTTCATCGTAATCTTCAACGTAAACGCCGTCGTTATATAAACGTGTTATAACGCCTTCAAATGCAACTTTATTGTATTCAGTAATGTTGCAACGTAGTTCTTTAAGGGTTAATTCCACAGCGTCGCCGTAGTAGAAGTTGGGGTCTTTTTTACCAGAATGAACGTTATATTTTAACGTTTTTGCTTGTTCTAACGCCGCAACACATACATCACCGTAACGGTTACTTCCCGTAGCCGAGGCAATAGCAAGTCCGTTTTGTAAAATTTCAAGATTTAAATTTCTGTAAGGTTGCGTTTCAGATGTTCTATACCAAACCCATACTAAATATCTTGAACCGGTAGAGTCCGCATTCCAGTTCGAATCGTTTGACTCAATTATTATGGATTGAGCGCTTTGTAATTTTTCCTTTGTAAAGTTAGAAGCGGTTTTACCGTAAGGTTCAACTTTACCTGTTGATTCGGGTGTGTCAATTGCAAGGTATCTTGCTTTTAAAATGCCGCCCGGAATAACATCGTTTGGAACGTTAAAATGCGTTGTGTCGCCGTCAATATAGATTTTAACGGTTGCTTTTTGTTTTGCGGTATCAGAATTTTCTTCCAAAGTAAGATTAGCTACGTAATCTATCTTTTCGACGGTGGTAGTTGAAGAACTACCAGCGTCGATAGGTGATGAATTATTATTCTGTTTATTGCATGCAAATACCGATGTTACGGTAATAAGCAATACCGCTAAAAAGACTAAAATTCTAAAAGTTTTTTTCATTATAAAATTGGTTACTCTTGTTTATAATTTAAACAATAATTAATTATTTGTGCTTAGTTTGCTTGATATTCACATTCGTCTATAGCTTCTTCAAATGCAGTTGCTATAAATTGGTTGAGCTCGTCTTCGGATTCGGATACTTTAGAAATACAGTTTTTAAGCAATAAACCAACTTGATCACGAGCAGTAGATGAACCGTTGAATGCGGGTGAAGTAAAGTAATTATCTTCTTGTTCTAAGCATACTTTAGCAGAAAGATAAGATATATTGTCAAATCCGTCAGCCTTAGCTAATCTATCAGAATATACAGGGTGTCTTTCAACCGATTTTAATACGGGAACGTAACCGGAAGCAGCTGAGAATTCAGCTTGGAAGTTAACGTTTGTAACAAGGAATTTAGCAAATAACCAAGTTGCAATTACTTCTTGAGGATTATCTTTTGCGAATAAGCAAAGGCTGGGTCCTTGAGAAATAACTTTTTGGTTAGATTTATCATATTGGGGAATAGGAGCGATACCTACTTCAAAGGGATAAACAGATTCTTTAACGGGCGTGCCATCTTCATTAAGAATGGGGTTACCGTCTGCATCTAATTTGTCTCGTTCAACTTTTTCAGGACGTTGGTGTGTTGCACCTGCAGAAGAACCAATGGACATATAGCTTACTTTTTTGTCTTCCATATTGGTGAACAAACCTGAAGTATATTGACCATAAAGTTCTTGAGTTGTAATCCAACCATTGTTGTACCAAGTGTTAAATCTCTTAATAAAGGCGCGGTTTTCAGCCGTATTGAACAAGAAGTGGTCGTTCGTAGCAGCAGAAGTGTAGGGCGTCTTCATTTGTTCGGTCATTGTTATAAACCAGTTGCTTTCAGAGTCATATCCTAAAGGAGTGGATTCCTTATTGTACTCTTTAAGTATTTGGCAAACATATTCAATGCTTGTTTTGCAATTAGCAGAACAGCTATCGTTGCACCACCAATGATCGGGAACATCTAAACCTAATTCGGTGAATACTGTTTTGTTGTAGTAAAGAACTTCGGTAGATTTAGATAAAGGCATGGTATACATTTGACCGTCGCCGAATTGTTTACCTTCTTCGTAGTAACCTTTAATAATATCATTCTTTTGTTCTTGTGTAAGACCTAAAGTTTCGGTTGTGCCGTCAGCTCTGGTAACTTGGATTTCGCTGTTGATTAAATTGTCTAAAACAACAACTGCATTAGCCAAATTGTAAGTAGCAACGTGGTCAGGGTAGCAATAAGCAAGGTTGGGCTGGTTACCAACGGTGATTTGTTTATTGATCTGGTCTCTTACGTCATCGTATCCGCCAACTTTTTCCCATTCAATTTCAATATTGGGGTAAAGTGTTTTGAATTCTGCGATATAAGTATCGAGAACGTCAGAAAGGTTAGTACCCATTGTGTGCGAAAATTTAATTGTAATTTGTTGAGTTGAATCATAACCTATTTCGGGAACAACAAAAGCATCGCGCTTGGGCATTGTTGAGCCGCCGTTGTTACCACCGCCGCATGCAATAGTTGTAAGCATAACAGCAAACAATACAATTGCTAAAAGTGTTTTTTTCATGTTGCTTTAACCATCCTTATTTTTTTTATTTTTAGTGCCGTTTGTGGCACAAATAAAACCTTTTTTAATTAATATTATAT
>CAZPFZ010000082.1:0-6902 GCA_964585955.1 uncultured Acidiphilium sp. | reverse complement strand
CTTTTATTCCTACAAGCCCGTTTTTTTCATCGATAAAATGCGATTTAGGATCGGCATCGTAAAGAGTACATTCGTATTCGACTTTATGCAAGCTTTCGATGTATTCTTCCGTATCGCCGTTAGCGTTTATACGTTCACTTTTTTTATAAACTTCTATTTTTAAAAAATCAAGGTCTTCGCCATAACCAAATCCTATTAAAGTATCGTTTGTAAAGTTGCGAAGAGAAACGGAATATCCGCTTATAGTACCGCTATCGACATATTTGATGTTTGATAAATCGGAAAGATCAAACTCAAATACGGGGTCTGAAAAATCTACAGCCGTGCAAACATAAGCTTTGTTTTGGTTAAATTTTACCGAACGTACTTTTTCGTTTAAGGGAGCAAAAGAATATACGCTTGCTATTTTTTTTCCGCTTAAATCGTAAGCAAAAAAGTTTGTTTGGTTTTTTGAAGAGCTTTTATCGCTGTTTTGATAATAATTCCTACGCGATGTGGTAAACACGCGCAAAACACCGTTATATTCGTCAAGAGCATATCTATCGTTTATATATCCCTCGGCAATATATTCACATTCGGCATTAAAGCCGTTTGAAAAGGAAATACGTTTAATTTGAGTAGTTTGAGCAATAAAAATATCGCCTTTTTCTTGATAAATTTCGTTATATTGACGCCAAAAATATATGTTGCTTTGCGACATGTACATTTCCTCATTATAATCCATTAACATAATTGAGGAATTTAACGATAAATCGCTTGCGGTAAAACAGCATAAGAAAGTGCTTGCAAGAGAATAGCCGTCCTCGGGAATTTGCATGTTGTTATATCCGCAAAATGTTTTTTCGCCGTTAGAGTCGGTAACGTAAGGAATATATTCTTCTTTTGATGCAAAATCACAATTTATATCGGGTGTATAAGTTGTTGCCACAAATAATTGACCGTTTACCAAGCGCGAGCAAAGGTAACTTCCGGTAACCCCTTTTACATCTAAGGCTTTTATGTCGTAAACATCGGAAATATCCAAAATAATGATTTTAGTTTGCATTTTGCAACTGAGTAAGGAATAATATGACATCTTGCTCGAATTGTCGTGCTCATCAGGTAAAATTATTATTGCGTGACTATATTCGTTTGTAATATCGAGGTATAATTCGGGAAGTTTATCGCCGAAGGCGCTGTTTTTGTTAAAACAATCGGGAATAAAACGACTAAACGGAATATTTGCAATTTCACGCGAGTTTAATCCGTTAACGGTATACACTTTTAAGGAATGTTCGCCCGATTGCGTATTTGTATGCATGTAAAAAATGTATTTTTCGGTACGTTTTAATAGATCTCCTTCAACTGTGTTTTCGGTTTGCAAGTAACTTGTTTCAACATAGCTACCTAAGCTACCGTCTTGCATAGGTGTCCCGCCGGCTATATTGGAGAGCAAAGGAAAAACGATCTACAAGCCACTGAAAATTATTTTTGTAACTATCCTGCCCCTTTTTAATTGCCGCATTGTTAATTTTTTGTATTAACGCAAAGTAACCGTCAGAGGTATATGCCGAAATGTTTTTTCCGTAATTAATGGGCAAAAACAAAAATAAATTGAGTGCGACAAGCGCTACGCAAACAAAAGAAGTAATAAAAACAAACTTTTTTATTTGTTTTTGTTTTACCCTCTTTTTGTATTTTTGCAAAATATTTTCGGTTATATCGTTATAAGTTTTCATTGTAAAAACCCTCTTTGTTTAGCTGATTTTTTAATGCTTGCTTTGCACGGCAAAGTAAGTTATATGTTTGCTTAATGTTTTTGTTTAATATTTGCGAGCTTTCTTTTATGCTTAAATTTTCAAAGTAGACTAAGTTTAAAACCTCTTTATAGTTAAGCGAAAGCCTGCCTATAGCACGATTAACGGCACTTTCACGTTCTTTTTGCTCTATGTAATCTACCGCGGAAAGTTCGGCGGCTAAATTAGCGTTTTGTTCTAAGGAAAGCGTTTTTTTATTTTTTCGTAAAATATCTACGCACTTGTTGCGTGCCGTTTTATATAAATAACTTTTAAACTTTTCTTCACAATCGAATTTTGGCTTTTTTAATAGCAATATAACAAAAACTTCTTCGCATACATCTTCGGCAGCAAAGCGATTTTTTAAGTACGAAAAAGCAAACGACGTAATTTTTTCGCCGTATAAAACGACGGCTTTTGTTAAAGCCTGCTTATTTTCGGGGGATATTTGATTGTAATATTCCGCCGTAATTGAATTATTAACTATGCCGTTGCCCATTTTACTTTCCCGCAAGCACGAAAAGATTAAACACCATTAAGTTTTAACTTTGCAACATTTATAAAATCGTTATTGATAAATACTACGAGCAAAAATTTGCCAAAAATGGCAAAAAAATACATATAAAACTTAACGAATTCAAGTTCCCAATGCCTGATTACATAATTATAACGTTTTTATTTGCGTTTTTACTCACTTAAAAAAATAAATAGAAGCTTGTTTTTTTACAAGCCCCTATAAAAATTAATTGTTTTGTTGTTTTTTAATGTGCGCTTTTATTATATCGAACAATTCGTCGGATATAACATGCTCAATTCTACATGCGTTTTCTTCCGCAAGCATTTCGTCGGCACCGATCTCCATAAAAATTTGCGTAAGAACCATATGGCGTTCGTAAATACCTTCGGCTTTTTGTTTGCCAATTTCGGTTAACGATATAACTTCGGACGAGTCTACGGTAATATAACCCTTTTCTTTTAACAAAGCCATACCCCTTGATACACTTGAACGAGCATAACCTAATTCTTCGCAAACATCTATGGCGTGCAAATCACTTTTTTTCTTTGTTAAAAGCAATATCGTTTCGAGGTACATTTCTTCTGATTCAAAAAATTTCACGCTATTGCCCCCTTTTTGTTTTTTTTATTTTTTTCTACAACGCAATTTTCCAAAAAAACCTTTGGGGGTGTAATCGCTTACACTAACTTCGCCTGCGTCGTACCCCAGCGAAGTTAAAGTTTTTTTTATTTGCTCTATATCAACATTATTTTCCGCTATAATGCACGTGTTTTTTTTGCTTGCGCGAAGTTTTTACGCTTTTTACGCCCTGTATTTGACGTATTGCGTTGCTTATATGACTTTCACACATACTGCACATCATTTTTTCAACGCCCATTTTTATTTCAACCATAAAAACCCCTATTTTAACTTTTTTTAAATAATTATAGTCATTGTTCGCAGTCGCTAACACACCTATTGTATTTAAAATTTTGTAAAAAGTCAAGAATAAAACAAGATTTTTTTAAAATTGACTATGCGCAAATTTTTTGTTTTAGCGCACTTTTTAAAAATAGCTAACCTTAATTCTTTTACCCATTTGCCTTAAACAGCCGGACAATTCTTCAACAAGATTCATTTTTATGTTAAAGTTTATTGGCAAATCGGGGTTTTGGTGCGCGGGGTTTATTGCCTTACCTACAAAAAAGTTTATGTCGGTGGCTTCTTCAAACAGTAGACGGCAAATTAGGCAAGCGCCGTCGTGCCCGAAACTCCATTTTTCGTAAAGTTTATTGTCTTTGAGCACGTCCTTCGCGTATTCTACAACCTTATTGACGGTAATTACGCCTTCGGTAACAAGATCAACCCCTTCGATTTCGGCTATGGGAGGCACATCGCTTTGCTCAAAATTCAAGCTTGCTTTTAACGGTTTACCCAAAAATTTTGAAGCAATTGTTGAAGTTGTTCCGCCGCAAATAATATGCTTGCCTTCTTTTGAGAAAAATAACGACATCATTCTGTTTGCATCGTCACGATTGGACGGCGGACCAAAAAGAATATTCATAGGTTCACGTTTGCGCACTTTTAAAACGCAAGCGGTGGTATCGTCGCCGGGCTTGTTGCCGTATAGTTTATTACATTCGTCAACTAAAATGGTTGACAGCGTTTTGGCAGTATAACCGACGGTTACAAGCGGTTGCATAAAGGAAATTATATCCTCTCTTTTCCAACCAAAGTTATAGCGAATACCCAAGCCTGCATGCGGACAACCATCGCTCATAGCGATAAATACATCACCGCTTTTTAGCGGAATAAACGACTTATAGACCGATTTTCCGCCAATATTCATTTCTGTTCGCGTGTACTCTGCATGGCTGCCGTCTCGAAATAAAATAACCTGCGGATTATCGTATTCAATAATTTCGGCGGACTCGTTTTCTACTATATGAATAATTGTAAATGTAGAGTATGCAACCCCCCTTACCGAACAAATAGGCAAAGTGGCGGCTATAGTTTCAACACAGTCTTCAAGTTGCATACCCTCAGCCATCATGGTTGATATTATTTTAGAAGTCAGTGTGGAAAGTATGCTTGCTTTTACGCCGCTGCCTAATCCGTCGGCAAGAACTACAGCAGTAGAATTTTCGCCTTGCTCTACAACGTCGATATGGTCGCCGCAAAGCTGTTCCCCTACATGATTTATGCTTTTATAGCCTATATCTACGCAAAGATCATTCACCTTTAATAGACTCCTTTAACTTGGTAAGCGCAATTTTTGTTTCGGCTGCCGTTTCGCCCAAAAGCGAAGCGATTTCCTGTACTATACGCATTTGTTTATCTACAACCTTATCGGCTACATCTACCGTTTGACGAGAAATACTTTCTTTACGTTCGCGTTCGTCTTCTTCCTCAGTTATATCACGCATGATGCAGACAAGCAAATTGTAAGATTCGTCGTACGCAACCGTTTGTTCAACGTACTTTTTATATTCGGCAAGATATACTTTTTCGTTTTTTACACTACGTTTGGTTTTTAAAACCCTTGCAAAAACAGCGGTATCGAGTATTCGAACGACGCTTTCACCGAGCACGTCGGATGCAGAACGTATATTCATTATTTTGCGTGCGGCGGCGTTGATTTGCTGTACTTCGAGATTTTCGTTAAGTACTATAAGCCCGTTTGGGGTATTGTTAACAATACAGTCGGAAAAACTTTCAGCTTTATCCTTTAAAAATGGCAAACACATAGATATTTCTGCTTTGCCTTGATATATGGCGATTGCTTTTTCACGACAGGTATTGTAACCACAAGAGCCGCAATTAAGCTCGTCTTCGGGCCGAGTTTTGCCCATTTTTTTAAGTATATCTAAAATTTCGTACTCGGCAGGCGGAACAAGTTTTTTCTCAATAGGAATAAATTCCTTTTTTAAAAGCTCGGCAGCGGGTTGTTCAACACAAAAATCTTTTTTGCCTGCATAATTGGCAACCGACATATAATCTTCAACGGGGGCACGATGATATTTTTCCATAACGGGACCACCGATACAACTGCCTACGCATGCGGACATTTCTATAAAACATTTATGTACTTTGCCTCGTTCGATATCTTTAAGCGCTTGGATACAGTTTTCCACCCCGTCTATAGCCATGTAGTTATATTCGGGATCCTTTTGCATGGTTTTTAAAATACCGCCCGTCGTGGGGAAAAAGCGTGCGCGACTTTCTTCGGTAACGTCCATATCTGGCGTAATTGTTACCTTTTCGGCTTTCATCCATTCGGCAAGTTCTTCATACGTTAAAACGGCATCAACTATGCCGCTATAATATTCGGCTTCATCCTTTTTAGCAACGCATGGCCCGATAAATACAACTTTTGCATTTTTTACACGCTTTTTAATATCTTCGGCATGAGCTTGCATGGGCGAATATACGTCGGCAAGATATGCTAATTCACGCGGGAAATATTTTTGGATAAGCAAGTTTATTGAATGACAACAAGAAGAAATAATTATGTCCCTTTTATCTTCCGAGATCATGCGCTCATACTCGTTTTTAACAATGGTAGCGCCTATAGCAGTTTCTTCAACACCGGCAAAACCCAATTTTAATAAGGCTGCGCGCATACCGTTAACACCGATTCCATCGTAATTAGCAATAAAAGAAGGTGCCAAGCTGACGTAAACGGGATCACCCGATTGTATAAGCACTTTTGCTTTTTCTAACTCGCTGGATATTTCTTTTGCGTTTTGCGGACAAACCACAAAGCATTGACCGCATAATATACATTCGTTGCCTATAATGTGCGCTTGGTTTGCCGAAAAACGAATTGATTTTACAGGGCAATACCTTATGCACTTATAGCAGTTTTTACAGTTTGATTTTTTTAGCGTTAAACAGCTTGACATTTTTTCTCCTTATCTTAACGGCGACAAAAACAAAAATCCAAAGGGCGTTTTACACTAATAATATGCGTTAATCGACTTATAGCCCTTCTTTTTGTTTAATTTGCACCATAAAATTACATTGTAATATTAACTCTTATTTTTTTCTATGCACGGCAATATTGCTTGTTTCCAAAACTCTGAAAAACCTTCGACCGTTATGCCGGTAAATACTTCGTCGTTTACGGTAACTGTAACGCCATACCTGTTACATACACCCGAACAAAAACTTCCGACAAGCATTACTTCATCTTGCAAATTGCTTTCTTGCAGCTGCGTTTTAAGCATTTCTACAATTTCGGGGGCTCCCTTTATAAAGCATGAACTACCAACACAGACCTGAACGGTAATCATAGTTATAACCTCGAAAGCACGTGCTTTTCAAAAAAGACATCTACATCGGCAGGGTTTAACGAATAAAATTCGTCGTTTACGGTAACGCAAACGCCTTCTTGACATCTACCCATACAAAAGGTGCCGTCAAGCTCGACTTTGTCTTCGAGTTTATTTTGGCTTATAAGCGCTTTGATTTTTTCAACTACCTGACGAGAACCCTTAATGTGACAAGAGCTCCCGATACAAACTGTTATTTTTACCATTTTTCCTCCAAAACGTTAAAACGTTTTATCATACTTATATTTATAAATGGGCGATAATCGACTCATAGCCCCATTTTATATATTTTTATAT
>CAZPFZ010000081.1:0-6947 GCA_964585955.1 uncultured Acidiphilium sp. | reverse complement strand
GTTGCAGGTATTGTATATTTACTAGTAAGACCTTATAAAGAAGCATCTACGCTTAAAACAGACTAATTATTTAATTTATAATTACGGAGGTATGTATGATAGAGTGGTTAAAAAGCAATTGGGGCACGTTGGCTATATGTGCGGTGTTAATTGCAATTGCCGCCGCAATAATCGTAATAACCGTTCGCAATAAACGAAAAGGCAAACATTCTTGCGGGACAGGTTGTGCGCATTGTGCTATGTGTGAAATGTGCCACAAAAAGAATATTGCCGACCGATGATGATACTTAAAAGCCAAAAAAGAGTTGCAGATTTTGCTGTGACTCTTTTGCTTTATTGTCGGGCATGTGTGTTGTTTTATATATTAGTTTTTAATTTGTACACTGTATGTGCGTAAAGTAAAGCTCGGATAAGTTTTTTTGCACACGTAAAAAAATTAGTAAAATATGTTTACAAATTAATAGGTTAAGTGGTATAATTTTATTAGATGCAAGTCAAGCGATGGCTTGCGGTGTAAGTTAAAATATTTTTTGTGGGGTCATCAATATGAAAACATCTACAGAAATTTCGTCGGCGGCAAGGATCGTCGGTGAAGAAAAAGCAATAGAACTTATAGCTAAAGCAGGTTTTTCGGCGTGGGACTTTTCCATGTTTAAAATGTGCAATTACGATTGGGCAAACGGTAAGGTGTTGCCAAGCGACCATCCGTTAGCTGGTAGCGGCGCCGTTGCTTTTGCAAAAAAGTTAAAACAAGTGGGACTCGATAACGGCATAGTTTGCAATCAATCGCACGCGCCTTTTCCAAGTTGTTGCGCGCAAATTCGCGAAAAATACAAAACTGCTATAGAATGTACTGCCGAAGCAGGCGGAAACATTTGCATTATCCATCCCGATAACGATAAAACAGCCGAAGAAAACGCCGAAATGTATTTTGAGTTGTTACCTTTTGCAAAATCTTGCAATGTAAAAATAGCGACCGAAAACATGTGGAATTGGAATAATGAAAAAAAACACGCGGCGCCTGCGGCGTGCTCTTCTCATGCGGACTTTTTAAAACATCTTGTCGCTGTAAACGATGATTATTTTGTTGCTTGCCTCGATATAGGGCATGCCGAAATGTTCGGACTTAACACTTCAGCCGTTCAAATGATTAAAACTTTGGGGGGTAAACTGCAAGCTCTTCATTTGCACGATAACGATTTGCTTCACGATAACCACCAAATACCCTTTTCAATGCAAATAGATTTTAATGCCGTTGCTTTGGCGTTAAAGCAAATAGGCTACAGCGGCTATTTCACGTTAGAAGCCGATAGCTTTTTGCGTGCGTATAACGAAGATAACGTATTTAGCGGTGTTAAAGAATTATATTCGTCGGTAGTGAAAATTGTTGAGCTTTTTAACAAAGCATAAAAATTTATGTTTATGCTGTGCAAAAGTGCGAATAATCAACTTATAGGCTGACTTATTTTAATGAATTCGGTTGAAAGTTTTGTTTTTTTAGCTATAAAAGATGAACTTAACAAATTTTTCAACAAAACCAACTAAAACAATAGATACACAAAAAGCAATTGCAAAGAGAATGCAATTGTTTTTTTTGTGTAGAAAAGTAAAAAGTCGCGCTATAATGCGATTATTAAGGTGTTATGTCTCTTGTTATGTCATCTTGCACTGCAGGCGAAAGAGCTTGCGAAAGCGAAAGTTTAAGTAAAATTATCTACAAAGCAACAATAAAGAACAATACACAAAAAAACTTGTTTTTTCTTTGTGTAAATAAAAAGCCAGCCCTCTATGCAAGTATAGAGGGCCGGCAAGGAGTAAGGTATAATTGATTATAGGTCGTATAATTGGTTTTTACAGTTTTTTTTTACAGTAATGCTTGATTATTGCGTTAAAGCAGAATTTTTTTTATTGTGCAACTTGCTTGTGCCGCTATTGCTTGTTCGTTTCCAATTAATCCTACTTTTTCGCACGTCGTGCAAGAAATTCCTATGTTGGTTAAGGGAATGTTAAGCGCGCGCGATAAATTTTCTTTTATTTTGTTTACGTAAGGATTAAGTTTTGGTTGTTCCGCCATTATTACAGCTGAAATATTGTAGGGTATGTAGCCTATTTTTTTGAGTTCGCGCAAGGCTTGTTCAAGTAAAAGCATGCTGCAAATATCTTTGTATTTTGGGTCGGTATCGGGAAAATAACAGCCAATATCTTGTAAAGCTGCCGCCGATAAAAGCGCATCGGTTATGGCATGGACTAAAACATCTGCATCACTGTGTCCCAAAAGCCCTTTATCGTGCGGAATTTCTATACCGCCGAGTATGAGTTTTCGCCCTTCTTGTAGGCGGTGTAGGTCATATCCCGTGCCTGTACGTATCAGCATGTTGTTTTCAAAATCGCGAGGGTAGGTTAGCTTTATGTTGTCAACATTACCCTCGTAAAGTTTGGCTTTGGCAATGTATTTGCAATAGGCACCCGATTCATCGGTAAAACAGTCCTCTTGTTCGGCTTGCGCTAATGCCTTTTTAAGTTCATCAACAAAAAAACCTTGCGGCGTTTGAATAAGATATTTGTTTTTTCTGTCGGCTTTTATAAGTAATCCGTTTTGATCGCTTTCGCCTATTGTGTCTGTGCAGGGCACCGCCGCTATTGCGCTGCCATACTCAAAAAGGCAGTCTATACATCGATTAACCGTTAGTTCGTCTATAAAAGGGCGGGCTGCGTCATGGATTAAAACTGTTTTATTTGTTACCTGTTCGAGGGCGTTTTTTACCGATTGCGCACGTGTTTTGCCGCCTATTACTATTATAGTTTTTGTTTTATTATTTTTAGATAATCTTTCAATTTGCGGTAGGTCGCATTCAGAACAAGCAATTATTATTTGGTTTATGCGTTCGTTATCGTCAAAGGGTTTTACGGCGTGTTCTAACAGTGTTTTTCCGTCGGTAAGAGTGTTTAAAATTTTGTTTTTAGCCATACCGGAACGTGTTCCTTTTCCGGCGGCTGCAATAATTGTACTTATCATTAATCGACCTATAGCCTTACTTTTTTAATTATTTGCCGTAGTGATCGGCTTATTTTTTTATTGCGCAGTTCTTAAAGTTTTTTAAAAACGGTTTCTTATTAATTTATTTCGGTTTGTATTAAATAAGCAAAATTGTTTAAAAAGCGTGTAAAAAGATCTTTTGCCTAAAAGCGCAACGGGTTAACAAATGCAATTTCATCATTATATATTACGCGCGCGTAAAGGTAAATGTATTTCGCTTAAGGGCAAGTGTACTGTAAATATTAAAGCATTTACATGTTGCGCAAAAAACAACTTGGCAATAATTAGTCGTTTATTATTTCATACATAGACTGCGCTTCTTCTTTTTTGACGGTTTCTTTTAGCAATAAAACCTTAAATTTAAGCGTGCCGCCGCCAAATCTAAGCTCAACAATATCGCCTTCTTTTAGTGAATATGCAGGTTTTACGTCTTTTCCGTTAACCGAAACGCGTCCGGCGCTGCATGCGTCGTTTGCTACAGTGCGCCTTTTTAATATGCGCGACACCTTTAAAAACTTATCGATTCTCATTTTTAAGCGGCTCCTTTTTTTGTTTTTTCTTTAAATACCAAAAAAGTTAAAAAATTGACAAAAATTTTTTCACTTAAACATATTTTTTGTTTGACATATTGTTTACTTTTCATTATAATAGTATAATGCTAAAATTCTATACTTCTCGCTTTATGCCCATTGGCGGTTTTTTACCCCCTAAAACACAAAGCACATTATAGAATAATGAATATCGAAAACTATCTGTATTATACACCCACTTTCAAAAAAAAGCAAGATGTATTGTACGGTTTTTGAAAAAAGGAGCGTATCGATGACACGAGATTTGCGAACGGAAAAATTTGGCAAGGTAGAGAGAAAGACCTTTTCGAGAATAAAGGAAGTGCAGCCTATTCCCGATCTGATCGAGATCCAAAAAGACTCCTATAACACTTTTATCAATGAAGGAATTCAAGAGGTTTTTGAGGATTTTTCTCCTATAACCGACTTTTCCGACCACTTCGAGCTGTACTTTTTAGACCATACCTTGGGTACAGAGCCTAAGTATAGCGAAAAGGAATGCCGTAACAGAGACGTTAACTATGCCGTAAAACTTAGCGTTAAGGTAAGGCTTGTTAACAAAGTAACCGGTGAAATAACCGATAAAGAAGTTTTTATGGGCGAAATGCCCAAAATGACCGAAACAGGTTCGTTTATTATTAACGGTGCCGAAAGGGTTGTTGTTTCGCAGCTTGTAAGGAGCCCGGGTGTTTATAACGGCGTTACCTTTGATCGTTCGGGCAGAAAACTTTTCGATACTACCGTTATACCTAACCGCGGTGCGTGGTTAGAATACGAGCAAGATTCGCAAAACGTTTTGTGGGTACACGTTGACAGAACGCGTAAAATAACCGCAACTATATTGCTTCGTGCTCTCGGTTTTGGTACCGATAAGCAGCTTACCGAATTATTCGATAACGATCCTATTATAGCCGCTACTATCGAAAAAGATACCGCAAAAACGGAAGATGAAGGTTTGTTTGAGCTTTACAGAAGATTGCGTCCCGGTGAAGTTCCCACGGATGAAGCCGTAAGACAAAACCTTAAAAACCTTTTCTTCGATGCAAAGAGATACGATCTTGCCAAAGTGGGCAGATATAAATATAACAAACGCCTTAACATGGGCGTTCGTATAATAGGTTTAAAACCGTACGAAGACGTTATTAACGAGGACGGAGAAGTTCTTGCTAAAAAAGGCGAACCGCTTACTTACGAACAAGCTAAACTTATTCAAAACAGCGGTATAAACGTTTTAACTGTAAACGTAGGCGGTAAACCGCATAAAATTATTGCTAATAATACCGTTGATTTCCAAGCGGTTATGGGTATTCCGTATAGACCTTTCGGTCTTATAGAAACCGTATATTATCCCGTTTTAAAATTCTCTAAAGAAGTTCGCGATTACGCTCTTACTGCAAGCGTAGAAGACACCGCCGAACATTTTATAGATGAAATTAACGATTTATATTACACTCGCGAAACATTCACGCCGGAAGGCGTTGAAGAAAAAGCCGAGGATAGAAAGAACGCCGAAAAGAGAAAGGTTGCAAGAGAACGTTTTGTTGAGGCATGTTTAAGCTTCTACGAAATAGTTGAAGATATGAGAAAAGAGTTGCTTGCAAACCCCGATGCGGAAATAGAAAAACTTACTTTTGAACAAAAGAAAGTTGTTCGTCCTTTGCTTGAAAAACTCAATCACAAACACATTACGGTAGACGATATAGTTGCAACCGTATCCATAAACCTTGATTTAAACTGCGGTATAGGCACTACGGATAATATCGACCACTTGGGTAACCGTCGTGTTCGTTCGGTTGGTGAACTTTTGCAAAACCAATTCAGAATAGGTATTGCAAGATTGGAAAGGGTAATAAGGGAGAGAATGTCTACTCAAGATCCTCAAACCATTACTCCCGAAGCGCTTATAAACGTACGTCCCGTAAGCTCGGCAATAAAAGAATTCTTTGGTTCTTCTCAGTTGTCGCAGTTTATGGATCAAACAAACCCCATAGCAGAACTTACGCATAAACGTAAACTTTCGGCACTCGGTCCCGGCGGTTTAAATAGAGAGCGCGCTACTTTTGAAGTACGTGACGTTCACTATACCCACTATGGCAGAATGTGCCCGATAGAAACACCTGAAGGTCAAAACATCGGTCTTATTACATCGCTTTCAACCTTTGCAAAGGTTAACGAATACGGATTTATCGAATCTGCTTACAGAAAGGTTGATAAAGCCACCGGAGTTGTTACCGAACAGGTTGATTATCTTACTGCTGATGAAGAAGATGCTTTCACGGTTGCTCAAGCAAACGAACCGCTCGATGAAAATTCACGTTTTATAAACGAACGTGTATCGTGCAGACGTCGTGAAGAAATAACCGAAGTTCCGCGCGAAGAAATAGATTATATGGACGTATCGCCAAAACAGCTTGTTTCGGTTGCTACCGCACTTATTCCTTTCTTGGAAAACGACGATACGAACAGGGCATTGATGGGCTCCAACATGCAACGTCAGGCAGTTCCTTTGTTGAAGCCTGAAAATGCAATTGTAGCTACCGGCGTAGAAGGTAAAATTGCTTACGACTCGGGTGTTATGATCGTTTCTAAAACCGACGGCGTTGTAAAACGCGCAAGCGGCGATGAAATAATCGTTACCGATCCCGAAGGTCAAGACCATATATATAAGCTTAAAAAATTCGAAAGATCCAACCAAAGCACATGTCTTAACCAAAGACCGCTTGCTCATGTTGGAGATAAAATCGTTAAAGGCGACATACTTGCCGACGGTCCCGCTACCGTTAACGGCGAACTTGCTCTTGGCAGAAACATTCTTATCGGATTTATGACCTGGGAAGGTTATAACTACGAAGACGCTATTTTGTTGTCTGAAAAATTAGTTCAAAACGACGTATTTACTTCTATCCATATAGAAGAATACGATACCGAAGCGCGTGAAACCAAGCTCGGCTCTGAAGAAATTACAAGAGATATAACCAATGTAGGCGAAGATGCTTTAAAAGATCTCGACGCAGACGGTATAGTAAGAGTTGGCGCCGAGGTTTGTTCGGGTGATATTCTCGTAGGTAAAGTTACACCTAAGGGTGAAACCGATCTTACACCCGAAGAAAGATTACTTCGTGCAATATTCGGTGAAAAATCCAAGGATGCAAGAGATACCTCTTTAAGAGTGCCTCACGGCGAAGGCGGTATTGTTGTAGACGTAAAAATATTCACAAGAGAGAACAAGGACGAGCTTTCTCCCGGTGTTAACAAACTCGTAAGAGTAAGCATTGCGCAAAAGAGAAAGATTTCCGTCGGTGATAAAATGGCAGGCCGTCACGGTAACAAGGGTGTTATTT
>CAZPFZ010000080.1:0-6989 GCA_964585955.1 uncultured Acidiphilium sp. | reverse complement strand
ATATTTATGATATAATAAATTTGAAGTTAAAATATATAATTGAATACAAACATTGTATTTGTGGAGGAATAACATGAAGGTTTATAAAGTTGTACCATGTGCTGATTCTATCGTAGTTAACAAAAAGCAATCTGCCCAGGATGCTATTGTTAAATTTTACGATATTCTTAAACAAGAATGTGTTGATGGTTGGGAATTTCATTCGATGTCTCCCGTTGCCGTTACTAAAAAGCTTGGTAAATTTAAAAATAAAAAAGAAACTTACCATGCATTTGTTTTTGTAAAAGAAACAAGCAACTAATTTGTTTTATTTATATACTTTCGCCGATAGCTTAAGCTTTCGGCTTTTTGGCTGTTAAGTCGGTATCGTTTTTTATAAGCCAACCCTTTTTTACATAAAAAGTATAATATATCTTTTTTGATATAATGATATAAATAAAGGGTATTTGCACTATTTTTTTGCAAATGATATAATTATATCGATAAAAAGGGGGACAAATAAAATGCAAGAAAAAGATATCTCGAAATCAGTACTCTCAAGATTGCCGATTTATTTGCATTTTCTCAAATCCGACGATGTTTTTTCACGCCCAACCGTATCTTCTGCATATATAGCAAAAAGTTTAGGTTTGGGGGAAGTTCAAGTTAGAAAGGACTTAGCGTCAGTAAGCGGTGCAGGCAAGCCTAAAATAGGATATGTTACCGTAGAGCTTATTTCACACTTGCAGCAAGCACTCGGTATAAAGGACGAAACCAACGTTATTATAGTAGGGGCAGGCAAATTGGGTAGAGCATTGCTTTCATACGACGGATTTGCTGAATACGGAATAAAAATTCTTGCAGCTTTTGACAAGCGATTTGAGCAAATTTCAAACGAGACCAACGATTTAAGAATTAAGCCCATGTTTGAATTGAATGATTTTTGCAAACAATATAATGTAAAAATTGCAATAATAACCGTTCCCGAAAGTCAAGCTCAAAGTGTATGCGATTTACTTATTTCATGTAATGTAAAAGCAATATGGAATTTTTCGCCAACAAAACTTAATGTGCCCGACGGAATACTTGTAAAAAACGAAAACGTTGCGGCATCGCTTGCGGTACTCGCTTGCCGTGTATAATCAACTATTAAAATAAATTTTATAAATATTTATATAAATTTTATCAATAAAAAATAATTTAATTCAAGAAGGATTAACCAATGATTAAAGTAACTGTATGTATCGGTAGTTCGTGTCATTTAAAAGGTTCTCATCG
Organism: uncultured Acidiphilium sp.; assembly: GCA_964585955.1. Classification (GTDB taxonomy): domain Bacteria; phylum Bacillota; class Clostridia; order Christensenellales; family Borkfalkiaceae; genus HGM11416. The sequence continues at coordinate 5,732 of CAZPFZ010000080.1, read as the reverse complement.
CGTTGTAGATTCGTTAGAAAAACTTATTGCAGCCAATAATTTAAGCGATAAAGTTTCTCTCGGCGGCGTTTTTTGTATGGGAAGATGCCAAGAAGGCGTTTGCGTTACCGTAAACGACGAATTCTTCTCGGTAAAACCCGAAACTGTTGACGAGTTTTTTAAAAATAATATACTTGCCAAAGCTTAATTCATTATAATTTATCATTAAGGAGCATAAAGAATATGAGTAAAATTACAATTATCGGAAGCGGAAGGGTAGGTTCTACAATAGCTTATTCTCTTACTTGCAGGGGACTCGGTTCAGAAATAGTCATTATAGATATAAACGGCGAAAGAGCTTTAGGTGAAGCTCTCGATATTCGTCAAGGCTTAGCTTATGACAGTTCTACGTCGGTATATGCAGGCTCTTATGAAGATGCATGCGGTTCTGATATAGTTATTATTACATCCGGAATTGCAAGAAAACCTGGTCAATCGAGATTAGAACTTATAAAGACGAATATCGAAATTCAAAAATCGATCATTCCTGAAATAACAAAACAGGCACCTAATGCCGTTTACATTATGGTTTCTAACCCCGTCGATATTCTTACATATTCTTTCTGCCGTTTAAGCGGCATTCCTGAAAGTAGAATTATCGGTTCAGGCGCCATAATCGATACAGCAAGATTACGTGCGAGACTTGCAGAATATTGCGGAATAGAAGTAGGCAACGTACATGCTTATATGTTTGGTGAACACGGTGATTCTGGATTCACTCCTTGGTCTATTGCAAGAATTGCAGGACTTCCTGTTGATGAATATCAAAAAGCCGTTGAATCTTCCGATTATTTTAGAGCTAAAATCGATGCTGAAGAAATCGAAAAATATGTTAAAGGTTCAGGCGCAAGGGTTATTGCTCGAAAAGGCGCTACTTTCTATGCAATTGCGTCAACAGTATGTTATATAGTTAAAGCCGTTTTAACAAACGCAAACACCGCTATGACTGTGTCGTCTATGATGCACGGTGAATATGGCGTTGACGATGTATGTTTAAGCACTATTAATATCGTAGGAAGAAACGGTATATGCGCAAAAGTCAACCCGCAACTTACCGAAGAAGAAGTAGCTAAATTAAAAAACAGCGAAAAAGTTCTTAAAGATATCATAGTAAATTTAGATTTATAATAACAAACTTAAAAACATCGCCCGATTTTTTTAATCGGGCGTTTGCGCCATATTAAAAATACATTTTTGATTAATATATAAGCCTGTGAATAAGTATTTTACACCGCATTATGTAAATGTTTATACACAAGCTAAAACATTAGGAGACATTTATGGAATATCGTATTGAAAAGGATACAATGGGCGAAGTTAAAGTGCCCGCGGACAAATATTGGGCAGCTCAAACTCAAAGAAGTTTTGAAAATTTTGAAATAGGAACTGAAAAAATGCCACTTGAAATTACGCATGCATTTGGAATTTTAAAAAAAGCTGCGGCTTTAGCAAACCGTAATTTAGGCAAACTTTCCGATGAAAAATGTGCTGCAATCGTTGCCGCTTGCGATGAAGTTATAAACGGTAAATTAAACGACCATTTTCCATTAGTTGTTTGGCAAACCGGTAGCGGTACGCAATCCAACATGAATATGAATGAAGTTGTTGCAAATAGGGGCAACGAAATAGTCGGAAAAAAATTATTACATCCTAACGACGATATAAATAAAAGTCAAAGCTCTAATGATACATTTCCCACCGCAATGCATATTGCAGCCGTACTTGCAATAGAAGATAAATTGTTTCCCGCTATGGAAAAACTTGTATCAACCTTAAAACGTCTTGAAGAAGAAAATGAAGGTTTTGTAAAGAGCGGTAGAACGCATTTGCAAGATGCTGTTCCCATAGCATTTTCTCAAGAAATAAGTGGTTGGAGAGCTATGGTTGAAAAAACCGAGCAACAAATAAAAACTTCGCTTAACTGGTTAAAAGAACTTGCACTAGGCGGAACTGCAGTAGGTACGGGATTAAACGCCCCTGAAGGCTTCGATGCCGAAGTTGCAAAACAGGTAAGCCTTATTACAGGAAAAGAATTTGTTACGTCCGATAATAAATTCCATGCCTTAACAGCAAAAGACGCGCTTGTATTTACACACGGTGCAATGAAAGCTTTAGCATGCAATCTTATGAAGATAGCAAATGACGTAAGATGGCTTGCATCAGGTCCGCGTGATGGTTTAGGTGAAATATTTATTCCTGAAAATGAACCAGGTTCTTCTATTATGCCCGGTAAGGTTAATCCTACACAATGCGAATCTATGACTATGGTTGCCGTTCAAGTTATGGCAAACGATGTTGCGGTTTCTCTCGGTGCTTCGCAAGGTAATTTTGAACTTAACGTATTTATGCCTGTTATTATATATAATTTCTTGCAGTCAGCAAGATTATTAGCCGATGGAATTGTTTCTTTTGAAAAGAATTGTGTTACAGGAATAAAAGCCAACAAAGAAAAAATGGCACACAACTTGCATAACTCGTTAATGCTTGTAACTGCACTTAATCCTTACATAGGATATGAAAATGCCGCAAAAACAGCAAAAAAAGCATATAAAGAAAATATTTCTTTAAAGCAAGCGTGTGTTGAACTCGGATTTTTAACCGAAGAAAAATTTGATGAAGTATTTCATCCCGAAGATATGGCATATCCAAAAAAATAAGGGAATATAAAGGAATTAATCTGATGAAAATTTGTTATTATCCCGGCTGTACTTTAAAGACTCAAGCGAAAGATTTGGATAATTATGCAAGACTTTCGGCTAAAGCTTTGGGTATAGAAATGGAAGAAATAGAGAATTGGCAATGTTGCGGGGCAGTTTATCCTACTGCTCGCGATGAAATCGCCACAAAATTATCCGCCGTAAGAGCTTTGGATTTTGCAAAAAATCATGGTGGAAAACTTTTAACTCTTTGTTCGGCTTGTCATAATGTAATTAAACGTGTGAACGATGACATGCAAAATGATGAGAATATACGTGTAAAAGCCAATAATTATTTACAACTTGAAACACCTTATAGCGGTGAAACTCAAGTATTGCATTATTTAGAAATGCTAAAACAAACTGTTGGTTTTGACGAAATAGCTAAAAAGGTTGTTAATCCCATAAAGAAAAAAATTGCCGCATATTACGGATGTTTGCTTTTAAGACCAAGCAACGTTATGGCTTTTGATAACCCGGAAAACCCCACTATTTTAGAGGATTTTATAAAGTGCATAGGCGCACTCCCCGTTAAATATCCTATGAGAAACGAATGTTGCGGTGCATATGTTGCTTTTAAGGATCGTGAACTTCCTGCAAAACGAAGCAATAAAATATTATCTTCTGCACAAGAAGCGGGTGCCGAAATTGTTCTTACAGCTTGTCCGCTTTGCCTCTATAATTTAAATAAATACGGCGACGGAAATATTCAAGTCAAATATTTTACCGAACTTCTTGCCGAAGCTTTGGGGGTAAAATAATATGGATAATAAAGAAAAAATAGATAATATAATGCGTTTAAGCGGAACCAACGTTAAAAAATGCATGAAATGTGGAAAATGCTCGGGTAGGTGTCCTGCTTTTAAAGAAATGGATATTAAGCCACATCAATTTGTTTCGTTTTTAATTAGCGGAAAAATAGATAAGCTTATGAATAATTATGCAATTTGGCATTGCTTATCTTGTATGGCATGTGTTGAACGCTGCCCACGTGGCGTAGCCCCACAAGGCGTAATAGAAGCAGTAAGGCAAACAGTTATTAGGGCACAAGGCGCTAACGGTTTAAAAGCCGAAGATATCCCGCCCGAAGTAAACGAGCTTATTCCCCAACAACTTTTAGTAAGTGCTTACAGAAAATATAATAAATAACTGAAAGAGAGAAAATATAATGCAAAAGATTGGTGTATTTATATGTTGGTGCGGAAGTAACATAGCCGCCACCGTAGATGTTGAAAGACTCGCTAAAGAAATAAAATCTGAACCAGGTGTTGTTTTTGCAGCAGATTATCAATACATGTGTTCCGAAAACGGACAACAACTTATACGCAACGCCATAAGAGAATATAATTTAGATGGCATTGTAATAGGTTCGTGTTCGCCGAGAATGCATGAGGCAACTTTTAGAAAAACAGCTGAAAAAGAAGGGCTTAATTCATATATGGTTGAAATCGCCAACCTTCGTGAACAATGCTCTTGGATTCACAAAGATAAAGAAGAAGCTACCGAAAAAGCTTTGGTTTTATTGCGTACCGCTATAGCTAAAGTTAAATTAAACACGCCGCTTAAAGCAGGTACAAGCCCAGTTATAAAAAGAGCACTTGTTATAGGTGGTGGTATAGCCGGTATTCAAGCAGCTTTAGATATAGCCGAAGCCGGTTACCCCGTAGATATTGTTGAGAAAAACGCAACTATAGGCGGAAGAATGAGCCAATTGGATAAAACATTCCCCACATTGGACTGTTCGGCATGTATATTAACGCCTAAAATGGTCGATTGTGCTCAAAATGAAAAAATTGATATACTTGCATATTCCGAAGTTGAAAACGTTAAAGGTTTCGTAGGAAACTTTAAAGTAAAAATAAAGAAAAAGGCAAGATATGTTGATGAAACCAAATGTACGGGATGTAAGGTTTGTATGGAAAAATGTCCTTCAAAGAAAGGACTTAATGAGTTTAATATGAACTTGAATAACCGTACAGCCATATATATTCCTTTTGCTCAAGCTATTCCTAACGTTGCCGTTATAGATCCCGAACAATGTATAAAATTAAAAACAGGTAAATGCGGATTATGCGCTATGAATTGCGGTGCAGGTGCTATTAATTACGAAATGAAGGACGAATATATCGAAAGGGAATACGGTGCAATCGTAGTTGCTACAGGTTTCCGTCCGATTAATATAGATGCTTTCAACGAATACGGATATTCTGACAATAAAGACGTTATTACATCTTTAGAGCTTGAAAGATTAATGAATGCAGCCGGACCTACAAACGGCGTACTCCTCCGTCCGTCCGACCATACTCATCCAAAAGTTATAACATTTATTCAATGCGTTGGCTCGCGTGATGTTTCCGGTTGCGGTAAACCTTATTGCTCAAAAATTTGCTGTATGTATACAGCAAAACATGCTATGCTTATCCGTGAGAAATATCCCGATACAGAAGTTCACGTATTCTATATAGACGTAAGAACCCCGGGTAAAAATTACGATGAATTTTACCGCCGCGCTGTCGAACAATATAATGTTGATTATATAAAAGGTATGGTCGGCAAAGTTTATAACGAAAACGGAAAACTTATGGTACAAGGTTCCAATCTTATCGAAAATGAACAAGTTGTTATACCTTCTGACCTCGTTGTTTTAGCTACCGCAATAGAACCCGAACCTTCTGTTAGAAAAATTGCTACATTATTAACGGCAAGTATAGATACTAATAATTTTATGAATGAATCACATCCTAAGCTTCGCCCGGTAGAAAGCCCTACGGCAGGCGTCTATCTTGCAGGTGTTTGCCAAGGTCCTAAAGACATTCCCGAAACTGTATCGCAAGCTTCAGCATGTGCAGCAAAAGTAATCGGTCTTTTAGCTAAAGATAGCTTAAAAACAAATCCTTGCGTTGCTCATTCCGACGAAATGATGTGCAACGGATGTTCTCAATGCGCTAATGTATGCGCTTACGGAGCAATTTCATATATAGACAAAGAATTTAGATT
>CAZPFZ010000079.1:0-7008 GCA_964585955.1 uncultured Acidiphilium sp. | reverse complement strand
AAGCAAAAGATAGTTCAATTGATTCTTGTAATATTAATAGTAATACCAAACTTATTGGTGATTATGCGTTTTATTTTTGCTACGGATTAACTAGTGTGGTAATAGGCAACAGCGTAACATCGATTGGTAAATATGCGTTTTATGAATGCGGCGGATTAACAAGCGTTGTGATACCTAACAGTGTAACATTGATTGGTCGGTATGCGTTTTCTAATTGCAGCGGATTAACTAGTGTGGTAATCCCCGATAGTGTAACATCGATTGGTAATAGTGCGTTTTATCAATGCGGCGGATTAACGAGTGTGGTAATACCTAATAGTGTAACATCGATTGGTGATTATGCGTTTTGTTGGTGCGGCGGATTAACAAGCGTGGTAATAGGCAATAGTGTAACATCGATTGGCAGTTCTGCGTTTAATAGGTGCAGTGGATTAACAAGCGTGGTAATCCCCGATAGTGTAACATCGATTGGTGATTATGCGTTTTATGAATGCAGCGGATTAACTAGTGTGGTAATCCCCGATAGTGTAACATCGATTGGCGATTATGCGTATGCATGCAGTGGATTAACAAGCGTTGTGATACCTAACAGTGTAACACGGATTGGTGATTATGCGTTTTCTGGTTACAGCGGATTTACAAAGGTATATTACAACGGCACGGCTAACGATTGGAATAATATATCGATAGGTGGCGATAATTCATATTCAACAAGAGTAACGCGTTATTATTACAGCAAAACTCAGCCGACGGATAACGGCGAATATTGGCATTACGACGAAAATGGCAACGTTGTAGAATGGTAATTAAAAAGCCGCAATAAAGCAAAAAGAAAAAAACAGCTGCAAAAGTGTAGCTGTTTTTTTGTGTTAAGCATCAAGAAGTTGCCCTATAGGTTGATTATTAAGGTTTTTATTAGTGCTATTTCTTTTGGGAGTATAACAGGCTTATTGCTAAATTTTTTTACTTTAAAAGTTCGTTGTCTATTTTTTTGTCTTTAAAATAGTATTCTCGATCTTTTTCGCCTATGGGGCGCAAAACCTTGCAAGGGTTGCCTACGGCAACAACATTGTCGGGTAAGTCTTTTGTTACAACGCTGCCCGCACCTACAACAACATTGTCGCCTATAGTTATTCCGGGCAAAACAATAACACCTGCGCCAAGCCAACAATTTTTGCCTATTTTTACCGGCATGTTGTATTGGTAAGCTTTTTCGCGCAATGCAGGTAAAATGGGGTGCGCCGCGGTGGCTACAGTTACATAGGGCGCAAACATTGTATTATCGCCAATGTAAATGTGGGTGTCGTCAACCATTGTTACGCCAAAATTACAGTAAACGTTTTTTCCAAAGTGTATATGTTTGCCGCCAAAGTTAGCGTGGAAGGGCGGTTCTATGTAACAGCCGTCGCCTATTTCGGCAAACATTTCTTTTAAAAGTTGCGTTCTTTCTTGCATTTGAGTGGGACGTGTGTTGTTAAAATCGTAAAGTTTATCAAGGCACTGTAATTGTTCTTGCATTATTTGCTCATCGCCGGGCAAATAAAGCTCGCCTGTGTGCATTTTTTCTTTCATGTTACTCATATAGGTTTTCCTTTTTATATGGTTTGTGTTTATTATAACCGACTGTTATAGTTTGCGTCAACTCTTTTTTTAAAAAATTTTTGTCTAAAACCCTGTTTTTTAAGGGGGCGGTGATAACAATAAAAACAAAGCTTTATAGGCATTGCTTGCCGTTTTTTACATTTTAAAAGAGCGGGCGATTTTTGCATATGCCTGCTCTTAAATAACATTGCTATTTGCTCAATAGAGGTTAATCCGCAGTTGAATCATTATTTTTCGCCGCTGTCTTCTGAATTAAGTCCATAAAAAATGCAATTGTTTTTGCTTTTTAAAAAATCGGCAAAATCGTCATACATGCTTTCTTCAATACAAATTACGGTAAACTCTTCTTTATTATAACTTACAACCAATTTTTTGCTTGCGCGGTAAAGGGTAACACGTGTAATTTGTTTTATTGCTATTTTCGATTTAATAAGCCCCCACTTGGTGGTAAGATATTTATCGTCTACCGTGTAATAAGAGGAAAAAATAAGGGCGATTAAAATTACTATGCCTGCAAGCCCGACCACTATTGCCAAACCTGCCGAAACGTAATTATAGGCACTTGCCGTATCCGAATTTAGTAGGTCGTAAAATCTTTTTGCGTTTAACGCAATGCATGCAACAGCAACCAATATTCCTGCCATAAAAGCAACAATCATTGTTTTTGTGAATTTATACGAGTATTTTTTCATAATGCCTCCGCTGTGCTAAAAAAGTTATAAAACATTTTTAAAAAACAGTTTTTTAACCGCAAGTTTATTTAAAAACAGTATAATTAAATAGAACGCACGCTTTTTTTAGATATTAGAGAAATGAACGCAAGCCTCTAATGCCTAACTATATTTTAACATACTTGAACTTTTTAATCAATAAAAAAAAGTAAAAACTTAAAAAGCGTTTATTTTTTTTGTTTAACTTCGGTCGTTTGCTTAGATTTTTTTTAAATTTATCGGCGTTAAAATGCAAAGCACTTTAAATATATATTTTTCAGGCAGTTTTGCTAAAGCGGTGCGAAATAATGTTTTCGGTTCATATTCCTCCACCGCCTTAAGTTGTTCCTATCCTTTTAGGCAAGGGTGGCTTTCGGTGAATTTATTTTTGGTGATTACTTTAAACGATTGACTATTTTTGCTTTTTATTTTAAAATATACGTAAAAGATAAATACGGTGATGTTATGAGTGTGCTTGAAATAAAAAACTTAACGCATTCTTTTGAAGATAGAATTATTTTTAACAATGCGTCGCTTGCGGTAAACAATGGCGAGCATATAGGCGTTGTAGGGTTAAACGGTGCGGGTAAATCGACATTTATAAATATTATTGCCGATAAACTCACCTACGACGAAGGAATGGTTAAGTGGTCACCTAATATCAGAAAAGGCTATCTCGATCAATACGCCACGTTAGATGGTAACCAAACGGTTATGGAATATCTTATGGGCGCTTTCGATTATTTATACGAGCTTAACGAACGTTTAGAAAAATTATACGAAAATATGGCAACGCTCGAAGGCGACGAGCTCGAAAAGGCTATAAACAAAAGTGCGCGAATGCAAGAGGAGCTCGAAAGAGAGGGTTTTTATGACCTCGACGCAAAGGTGAAAAAGGTTGCCAACGGTTTAGGCGTTAACTTTTTGGGGTATGATACTCTTGTAAGCAAGCTTTCGGGTGGCGAGCGTGTAAAACTAATGCTTTCTAAACTGCTTTTATCCGAATTGGATATCATGCTTTTGGATGAACCTACTAACTTTTTGGATATAGAGCATATAGATTGGCTTATAAAATATCTTAACGGTTTTAATAAAACCTTTATGGTTATTTCACACGATACAAAGTTTTTAAACGCCGTTTCGCAATTTATAGTGGGTATAGAAAACGGAAGTATTAAAAAATATTCCGGTAATTACGATAAATATCTTGTTCAGCACGAAATGAACGCAAAACAGTATGAAGAAAACTATCTTCGTCAGCAAGAACAAATTAAAAAATTGCAAACGTATATAGATAAAAATTCCGCGCGCGCATCAACTGCGGGTATGGCTAACGCACGAAAAAAACAACTTGAAAAAATAGAGGTAATGGCTAAACCCGTTACCGTTTACGAAGCGGAATTCGATTTTCCGTATATAGACTTAAATACTAAAGATTTGTTAGACGTGCAAAATTTGCAAATAGGGTACGATAAACAATTGTTGCCTGCACTTAATTTTCATATGGGCTCGCAAACAAAATTGTGGGTGCGCGGCACAAACGGTATAGGTAAATCCACGCTTATAAAAACGCTTATGCGCAAAATTCCACGACTCGGCGGTTTTTTTGACTTTCATATAGCGGTCAAAATTGCTTATCTTGAACAAGATCTCGATTTTGCAAAAAGCGACGAAACAGCTTTTTCGTACTTTGCCTCGCGTTATCCGCGCCTTAACCCCAAGGAAATCCGCGCAAAACTTGCAAAGGTGGGATTAAAAGGCGAACTTGCTGTAAAACCGCTTAAAAATATGAGCGGCGGAGAGCAAATACGCGCAAAACTCGCAGTGCTTTGCAACACTCCGTCTAACTTGCTTGTATTAGACGAACCCACCAACCATTTGGACGTAAAAGCAAAGGATGCGTTAAAAAAGGCGCTTATCGAATACCCCGGTGCGCTTATTTTGGTCAGTCACGAAGAAGATTTTACCGATGGGGTGTGCAATATGACAACGCTTTTGCGCGACTAATACTAATCGCATAAAATAATAATTTGTTTTGCAGCATAAACGAGGATAATGGTTTTTTGTTATCTCTATTTATTTGCAAAAATAGCATTAATATTATATACTGTATGCAAAGAATGATTTACTGCATGCATATTACGCATAAAACAACATTTTCGGAGATGAAAATACATGAATAAAGAACTTGCTCCGGTTTTGCGAACCATAAAACAAAAAACGGGAATTTCAATGGATATTTACACGGCAGAGTTTAAATATTTATATTCGAGCGGCGAAAAAATTCCGTTTGTTTACGGTGGCGGTTATACCGACGGTTTGCAGGATAAAAAGCAAAATATAACAATTTTTCGCTTTAGGTTTAAACGCGCCGTATATTACGGTGTTATTTCGGGCGCTACCGAGGTAGAACGCAATTACGCACTTTTTATTTGCAATTATATAGAAAATGCCGAAACGCCTGACGATAACTTATCGCGCAAGGATTTTTTGCGCGCAATAGTATCGGGCGAGTGCAACAGCATGCAAATAGTTAAGTTTATGCGCAAGTTTTCTGTACCGGCGGTACCTTGCTATGTGTTAATGATAGTTTGCGATAACGGCAGATGCGAAGAAATTATAGACTTTTTGGATAATTACACAATAAACGGGCAAGATACGGCTATAATGTTAAACGAAAACAGTTGCTTGTTTGTTAAATTTATAACAAGTGAGAGCGAAAGTGAGTATCAATCGTCATTGGATTTTGCCGATGTGTTTAGCCGTTCTGTATTTGAAGAAACTGCCATAAAGGTAAAAGTCGGTATTGGCGGAACGGTGCCGAGTTTATCCGAAGCCGTAAATTCTTACGCTCAGGCAGAAAGTGCTTTAAAATTAAGTTCGCTTTTCAACTCCACAGCGGCTATTCATTCTTATAAAGAATATGTTTTGTTTAAAATACTTGAAGAATTGCCGCCTGCAAAACTCGCCCAGTATTACAATACCTTGTCCGACGGCGATGCAAAAACCATTTTTGCCGACCCCGAAATGATAAACACAGCCGAGGAATTTTTAGAAAATAACTTAAACGTAAGCGAAACCGCGCGTAAGCTTTATATGCACCGCAACACACTTACTTACAGGCTTGATAAAATAGAAAGAGCAACGGGCTTGAATATTAAAAACTTTTCAGATGCCGTTACTTTCAGGCTTAGCAATTTGTTATATAAGCTTATAAACAAATAACGATTTTTTTCTAAAAGTCGGGCTATAAGTCGATTATTAAGCATTTTAAGGATTTTATGGATAATAAAACAAAAAACAGAATAAAAAAAACATTAAAAGCTATAGGCATATGTCTTTTAGTTCCGCTGTTATTTTTCGGCGGTTATTTTACTAGATATTTTCTTTCTGAACAAGACTCTCGCTCCTTGCAGTTTGTACTTGATTATTACAATAGATATTATTATAAGCCTTCTAACAAAGAGCCTGCAAAACTCGCTGTAGATGCGCTTATGGATATATATTCCGAATATTACACGGCTGAAGAGTACAATAAGCTTACGCAGGAAGATAATGGTCAGCGCGAAGGTTTCGGAATTTCCTTTTATCAACCAAGTTCTAATGTCTCGCTGTTTCAGGGTATAAACGTCTACCGTGTAAGCGGCAATTCTCCTGCCGAAAACAGCGGACTTAAAAAGGGCGACGTTATAACCGCCTATAAACTTGCGGAATCAAATACATTTATAACGTTTACGCAAAGTGGCAAAACACCGCTTGAACAATATAACGATTTTGTTGCTTTTTTACAAGATGTAACAGCGGAAAACAGCGTTGTTTTTAGCGTTTTATCGGGCGGAGAGCAAAAGGAATATACAATTTTAAAAACAGTTTATAATGAAAGTTATGTCTATTACGAAGATAAAAGCGGTAGCTACCGTTTTTCGGACGATGGTTCGCAAATGAGCTTGCTAAAAAACTCAAATGCGTTAACCGAGTACGAGCAAGGGTGGGGATATATAAAATATGTGTCTTTTTCCGGGTTAAAAAACAATAGTTACGGCAGCGCCGTGCAGTTTAAAACGGCAATAGATCTGCTTTTTGAAAACGGCAACGATAAAGTTATTATAGATTTGCGCAATAATGGCGGCGGTTTTATGTCTATACTTTGCAAACTTGCCGGAATACTGTGTCCGCGTGTGGATGGTTACGACACTTGCCAAGTTGCCATAGATAAAAACGGCACAAAAGAGAATTTTTATATAGATTATTCGCTTGAAAAAGGCGCTAACGGCGAAAATTATGCCGATAAATTCAAAAAAATCGTATTTTTAGCCAACGAAAATTCCGCTTCCGCATCCGAGGCATTAATGGGCGCAGTGTTGGATTATGATAAACAGTCGGGTAAAAATATAGTTAATGTTATTATAGATCAAAGCTATTTAAACGGTTCCGCAGTTTATAAGTCTTACGGCAAAGGAATAATGCAAACGACCTATAAAAATATGCTCACGGGCGAAGCTATAAAGCTTACTACTGCAACAATCAATTGGCCTATTTCGGGCACTTGCATTCACAATGTTGGTTTAACTCCCGAATTGGACGAAAGAATAATTGCATCCGACGGAAATTGTGTTTTGCAAGCGCAAAAACTGTCTTAACATGCAGCAAAAAGGTTTTAATAAATATTAAATTTTAATACAAAACGGTCTTTAGG
>CAZPFZ010000078.1:0-7046 GCA_964585955.1 uncultured Acidiphilium sp. | reverse complement strand
ATAATTAACTCTTTAATGTACTTTTTTTGCAAATTAAAAACGCCCCAAAGAAAAAGGCGCTTTAAATTTAAAAAATTATGTTTGTAAAATTGCGTGCAACCGAAAAAATCATCCATAAAGCAAACAAAACATAAAGGCATGCGGCATAATGCTTGGGATACGGTATTATTTTTTTATTAAAAAAACCGTTTACCGTTATGCAAAGTATAATGTAAGCTATAACGGGCGAAATTACCGTAAAATAAGCGTGGTAATAAAAGGCTTGCTTAAAATTCAACCTAAAAAAACAGTATACCGCACGCGTTGCGCCGCATGACGGGCAATGAAATATGCTTGCATTGTGAACAAAAATACCAAAAACATCGTTTTGGAGCGGATTGGCAAGCATTACGTATACAAATAAAAATAACGATAGCGCGTAAAAAAGCACTATTGCAATTCTACGCGCCACCAAATTGTTGTTTTTCATGATAACACCGTTATTAGGGGCAAATGCTTTTTAATAATTTTTAACCGATTAAGCCCAAAAAACGCAAAATTCTTTTTATAAAGGTTATTACGGCGCCGTTATTTATGTCAAACGAACTGTCGCCATCGGAGGTACCCCAAGAGCCGCCACCGACAGAATCCCAAATATCCTGCCAAATATCGCTGCTTTCTATAAGCCCGCTAACGGTAACTATTAAGAAAAGTAAGCCGAACGCAATACCGAAAGCCGAGGTTATTATACCTGCCGTTGCAAAACCGTTGCTTTGACGTTTTGCCGATATTATGCCCAAAACAAGCCCAACTATTGAACAAACTAAACCAAACCCTGTAACACAACAACAAAGCAAACTTGCAATACCCAAACACATTGACGCTATGCCGAATGCCTTTGAGTTGTTTTGCGGCTGATTTTGGTAATTGTTTTGGTAAGGATTGTTACCGTTATTACCGTTGTTATAGTTATTGTTATAACCGTTGTTGTAATTATTGTTATAGTTGCTGTTATAATTATTATTATAGCCGTTATTGTTTGAACCGCCGTAAGGGTTATCGTAACCGTTACCGTTGTTTTGCCCGTAAAAATAATTACCGGCATTGTTATTGGCGTCATTGTTAAAATTTCCGTTTTCGGCATTTGAACCGTTGGAATTTTCGGAATTGCCGCTTGAACGGCCATACGGATTTTCGTATTCGTTTCTACTATAAGTGTTATGGTTTTCGTGGCGTTCGTAAGGGTTGTTACATTCATACCTCCCGTAAGGATCGGAAGAGTTAGAGTTGTTACCGTTTACGTTTACGGCATTTTTATCGCCGCTGCCGCTTGAAAACAAATCGTTATCATCATGAGGATTATTAAATTGATTGTTATCAGACATTTTTACTCCGTTTTCACAAGTTTATATATGTTTTTTATAGAATTTTTATTTATGCCTATTAAACATTTAGGCTTTAGCTAACCATATTACTCTAGAAATATGTTACAGTGTAGCATATTTGGCGATAAATATCAAGTTTTTTTTCTTCTTATTACTTTTTTCGAGTTTTTTCGCAAGTATAACACAAACAAAACTATTAAAATTATAACAAATATACCTGCCGCAATACCTGCAACGTAAAGGGGATCGAACATGCGCGCTAAATAGCCGCTAAACGATTCGTCGTCGTTTTCTATACACCCTATATACCTAATAGCGCAGTTGCCGTTTTCGCTTTCGAGTGCGACAAACACAAGCGCTTGCTCGTTAAAACCGGGAATGGGTACGCTCATTTCTGATATGGGAATTACCGTTTTATATAACGTTACGTAATAATTGAACGTTCCCTTTTTTATATCCGAAAAGGTAATTTTTGATTTGTGGTTTTCGGCAAGACGTTTTAAACGATCGGTTGAACGAAGAACCAAAATGTGCGCGTTGCCCGTTTTTACGTTGCTTTTCCAGTAAACGCGCTTGCTTCCGTCAAAATAGTTGCCTATAAAACTTTCGTCTATGTTTATAGCTATGGTGCTTTGCTGCTCGGGTAACTCTACTGTAAACGAAAAAGATCCGTCATCGTTGGCGCAAATATCGGAAAAAACAATATTTCTCGCGCTGTTTTGGATTGTTGAACCCGTTGAAGGCGTTACGGTAAACGAACTCATACCCTCGCTACCGTTGAACTGTGAAAGCGAATAACGTTGCCCGGATGTGTTTTTGCGGTAAACTAAATTGGACGACTGCGTTCTGTAAACATAAACTTCATCCTCGCCATACATGTTGCCGTAATCGGTGGTGCTTTTTTCACCGGACGCGTTTATGTAAGCGTGACCTTCGTTTATGCGCATAATAATTATGCCGCTATCTGTTAAACAACTATCAAAAGGGTTATCGGTATCGGCATAGTTTTTAGACCGTGCTTCCACCATGTAATATTCGCCCGTGCTTAAATAATCGGAAAGCACTATTTTGCACGCTTTAATCTGTTTATCGGCACCGACAGGATAAATAGTGTATCTGCCGCTATCGTTAACATAAAGCATATTTTCGTAACTTAACCACCCTGCCTTTGCACGCAAATAGGTAAGCATATTTTGCGGTACTACGTTTACGTCGTTTGCGGTTATATCAAACTCACCTATAGATTGATATGCGCTATCTTCATACGAATAATAATCGTAAAAACCTAAGTTATGTGCCATTTCGTGACATAACAAGCCGACATCATAAAGCCCTTTTTCATCCTCTTTTATAGCTTTACTGTAATCGCCTGCCTTGCGCGCGCATATTTCGCTTGCAGTAAAAAAGTTATATGTGCCTATAACGCTTTCGCCAAGGTAAGCCTCGCTCAATGTTTTTAACTGCTCTTGCTGAGCTTTTGTGTAATAATAATCGTTAAAATACCCCGACGATAAACTGTAATTCATACTCATGTGCGACCACAAAATATCGCCCCAATCGGAAGAACTTACGTCGGCATCGGTTATTATAACAAAACTATCGGTTTTTCCGTCTTGATCGCAATCTGAAAAATATTCGTTAGGCAAATTAAGCTTGGTTAAAATTTCACGGATAAGCAATTGTTCGCGGTAAAAACCGTCAATGCTCGGTTTGGCACCCTTTAACGAGGGATCTACAGGAGAACCGTCTTTATCGAATTTACGGTTATCGTACCCGTTTTTGTTTACTTCTTCGTATAAAACGCCGCGCCACACATATTTAGGCTTGTAATAATCGGCGGAATGTTCAGACCTTACACAGCCGCCGCCTTTGGCGTAAATTAAGTTAGTGTTAATTTCTACCTTTCCCGAACTTTGCTTGTAGTAATAATTTTTTAAGCTGAAAGAGGCCGTGTTGTACATTCTTTCTATACTGTCGTAAAAATCGGGAACAAAAAGGTCGCCTTCTCGCTCAAAGGTTAAAAATACCACCGTGTTGCTAATATTTCCGTCCTTGTATTGCTTGACATTTTTATACTGCTCGCTTACCACCTGCCCGATAGGCGATGATTGCAGCTCGCTTAACCCGTTGTTTTCGGACTGTCCGTTTTTGCTTAAACCGACGCAAGAACAAAAACTTATGACTGCTATTATAAAAAACACAACAAAAATATTTTTTTTCATGCTTTAATTATAACATATTTGTAGACAAAAGACATTAAAAATGATATAATAATTTAGAAAAAAATAAAAAAAACGGAGCTGCTTTATGGATTTATCACTTTTTTACGGCGATAATTACGACAGTATGCGCGATTTGAGAGCCGAAAAGCTTTATAACCAGTTTGTTAAAGAAACTGGCAAAAAACCCGAATATCTATTTTCTTCACCCGGGAGGGCGGAAATTTTAGGCAACCACACAGACCACAACCACGGTAAAGTTATGGTTGCTTCTATCAACTGCGATATTTTATGTTATGCCTCGCCCGTAAGCGACGGTTCTATTACCATTTATTCGGAATTTTATGCACCAATAAAAACAAACGTAAACGATAATACCGTTAACCCTGCGGAATACGGTACTTCACTTGCTTTGGTTAAGGGCGTTACCGCTAAATTGCACCAAATGGGTTACACATTCGGCGGTTTTATTGCTTACACTTTATCGGATATTTTTAAAGGCGCGGGCGTTTCTTCCTCGGCGGCATACGAAGTGATGATTTGCGAAATTATTAACCGTATGTATTTAAACGGCGAACTTACACCCGTTACAAAAGCCGTTGTTTCGCAATACAGCGAAAATGTTTTCTTTGGAAAACCTTGCGGACTTTTAGACCAAAGCGGAATTGCTATAGGCTCACTTTCTAAATTAGACTTTAACGTACCCGAAAAACCTGAAATTACTAAGCTTACCGCACCAGACGGCTATACTTTGGTTCTTACAAACACCGGTGGCGACCATGCAAAATTAACCGAACATTACGCTGCTATACGAAGCGAAATGGAAAGTGTTGCGGGATTTTTTGGCAAAAAGGTTTTGCGCGATGTCGATTATAACCTGTTTTTGGATAGCGTTAGCCAATTGAAAAATAAATTTTCGTCGAGAGCTATTTTAAGAGCAATGCATTTTTATGCCGAAAACGAAAGAGTTGACCGCGCCGAGAAAGCTATTAACCAAGGCGATACAGCAGCATTTTTGGCTGAAGTTGCAGGTTCGGGCGAAAGCAGTTTGAGCGTTTTGCAAAACTGTTACGTTCCCGGTTCTACCGATCAGCCCGTAACCTTAGCAATAGAATACAGCAAACTTATTACTAAAAACAGCGTTTTCCGCGTTCATGGCGGCGGCTTTGCAGGCTCTATACTCGGATTTGTTGAAAACGGCGAGTTAGACGAATACACACGCTTGATGAAAAAAACTTTCGGTGAAGAAAATGTTTTCACCGCGCGCATAAGACCTACCGGCACAACCGGATTTAAGCTTTAATTAACGGTATATTTTAATTATACGCCATTTTAGGGTATAATTATTGCAAATATTTAACAAAAACAGTCATAAAATTTTATAATAAGGCAAATTATCGCCGCGGATTGATTATATAATCGATATATAATTCTTTCGCGGCGGTTTTTTATGAAAAATTTAAGCTATAAAACTTTGTTGAAATATTTGTTTGCTTTTATAACCCTTTTTGTTTCGGATAATATTGTAGGCGGCGTGCCGCTTTCGCTTGCGATGTATTCGGCATTATGCCAAACTGTTTTTTCGCCTATACCGACTTTTTTTATATACGGTGGAGTAATTTTTTTGCGATACCCCATGCAAAATGCAATGTTGCTTTGCGTTTCGGCGGTTATACTTGCAATCATTTTTTATATATACAAGCTAAAAAAACGAAGAGTAAAATTTGAACTTGTTATTTATTTTACATTAGCTCTTATACCGTACTTATTGGGGAATTTTAACAATACATTTTACGAAAAGTTGGTCTATAGTACCGTTATCGGGCTTTTTGCTTTTATTTTACCGCAAGCATTAGAGCTTGTATTTGTAAAAAAAATGACCAAGCGCGCCGAAATAAGCGAGCTTGCCGCACTATATATTGCTATATTTTATTTTTCGCTTGGTGCGCTTAATATTTGTGGCGTTACCGTTTGGACGGACGCCGCCCTTATAATTATGCTTACGCTATGTTTTTTTTACAAAAGTCCGCGAGCGTTTATTCCTGCGTTTATACTGCCGCTTGCAATTGCCGTTTATACACAAAGCCTTGAAATTCTTGCCATATTTGAAATTTATTGTGCCGCAGTTTTGATTTTTGCAAAATATTCGCGCTTGCTTTCTGCTTTAGCTCTTATTATAACGCAAACGGTATTTGTTATATTTTCAGGCAATATTTTTTCTTATTCGGTTACCGATTATATTACCTTGTTTGCACCTTCTGCCATATTTTTATTTATTCCCAATGGATTTTACAATTTAATGCAAAAGAACTTGATTAAATTTGACGAGCCGGAAATAACGCGCGATTTAGTAAATGCCGAACGTGCAGATGTTTCGGCAAAACTTTACAACATAGCAGATGTTTTTAAAAATATTGAAGGGGCTTTAAGCTCTTTAAACACTTTATCGCCCGACCGCAGCCAAGTAACAGATAAAATATACGACGAACTTGTATGTAAAGTTTGTTCGCAATGTTCTAACCACACACAATGCGCTATGAAAGGCGCACCTAAACAAGAAGATATTGATAAAATGATAGCGCTATGTTTTTCTAAAGGCAAGCTAACTTTAACGGATGTATCGCGCGATTTATCTTCCTATTGCTTTTGTATAGGCGAAATGGTTACCGAATTAAACCGCATAGTAGGTAATTACGAACAATTATTGAATAAGAGAGAACTTGCCCTGTCCGGAAAAAAACTTATAACAATGCATGCGGGCGCAACCGCCGAATTAATGAAAAATATTGCCTTTACCTATGCTGCAAAAATAGATTTTGGCAATAAAGAAGAAAAAGAGTTATTTTACGCACTTACACTTGAAGGAATTGTCCCCGATAAAGTTGTTAAGTTTTGCAACGAATACCACATTATTTTTAGCAAACAAGCAATAAAATACACAAAAACTGCATCTTGCATATCGGCTTTTGCAGGCAAAAAATATAGACTTATTAGAAAAACTCATTTAGGATACGGCATTTTAGCCGTTTATGGTGTAGCGCCGCTTTACGATGCTTGTTTTGGAATAAGCCAAAAGACCAAGGATGGTTCTAAAATAAGCGGCGAC
The DNA here is from genome assembly GCA_964585955.1 of uncultured Acidiphilium sp. Taxonomy (GTDB): domain Bacteria; phylum Bacillota; class Clostridia; order Christensenellales; family Borkfalkiaceae; genus HGM11416. Next base: position 357 of record CAZPFZ010000078.1, on the reverse strand, counting down.
AATTACTGTTTGCGAAAGATTGACGAAGGAAGATTTATAATTGCCCTTTGCGACGGCATGGGAAGCGGTGAAAAAGCTAACGCAAGCTCGCTTACCACAATTAATTTAATAGAAAATTTTTATGCCGCAAAATTAGACGACGATGTTATAACAGAGATTACAAACACTTTGATTTCAACTTGTTTTGATGATAGTTTTTCGTCGCTTGACTGTGCGATAATCGACCTATACGCCGCCAAATGTAATATTTTAAAGGTGGGCGCAACATTCGGTTTTTTAATAAGTCAAGATAAAATAATTATAATTGAAAACAACAGTTTGCCTCTTGGTATATCGGACGAAGTAGTACCCACGACC
>CAZPFZ010000077.1:0-7120 GCA_964585955.1 uncultured Acidiphilium sp. | reverse complement strand
GTGAGAAAGATCTCCTACCTCTTCGATATCGCCGGTACGAACGCATTTTTGCACGTCGGTAAGCCTATTACCGGCAGGGTGTTTTTCGCCCAACAAATATGGAACCAACGGATGCATACCGGCCGTAGTAAACAAAACAGAGGGATCGTTTTCGGGAATAAGGCTTGCCGAAGGAATCACAGCATGCCCTCTTTCTTTAAAAAATTTAAGATAAGTGTTTCTTAACTGTTCGGATGTAAGTTTTTTCATAGTATATTTATACCTTCTTGATTTTTCGATTTTTTATTGCTAATTAGCGCTTGTTTGGTAGTTATACATCATAAGCAGTACTTTTTTTGCCATTCGGCAAAATCTTTGAAAAAACTTTGTTTTGCACTTTTTTAGTGTGTACTACTTCAAAGTTTTAGTCCTTGCAAACAAAGCGAAAACTTCTTGTACTGCAAATTACGCTTTCTTTTTTAAAGTGTAACCCTCTTTAGTGTTGAGAACGGAAAAACCCATGCTTTCTATTTGAGAACGCAAAGCGTCTGCCGAAGCGTAATCTTTTGCAGCTCTTGCGGCTTGCATGCGGTCGGCTAAAACAATAACTTCTTCGGGGGCGTCAACCTTTTCTTCGGGAAGCATTTGTTCTGCTTTATCGAGCGATAACGCCAAAACTTTATCGAATTTTAAAGCACAGTCGTAAACCTTTTTGCTTGCCGGCTGTTTTAACATTGTCCATAATACGCCTAGTGCTTGCGGCACGTTTAAGTCATCGGCAATACAGTCTTCAAACTGCTTTTCAAAGGCTTGAATTGTTTCGGCAGGTATATCGTTAGTTCCGTTTTTATGAGCAACTATCGCCTTGCACAGCCTATCGTAAGAGGTTTTTGCAGCGTCCATTCCGTCAAAGGTGAAATTGAGTTTTTTTCTATAATGCGCATTAAGGCAGAAATATCTAAAATCCATAGGACGGTATCCGCGCTGTTCAAGATCAGATACGGTATAGGTGTTTTTAAGCGATTTACTCATTTTGCCGCCATCGACAAGCATAAATTCGCCGTGCATCCAAAATCTTGCAGGAATTTTACCGCTTAATGCCTCGCTTTGAGCAATTTCGTTTTCGTGGTGGATGGGAATATGATCCACGCCGCCGGTGTGTATATCGAATACTTCTCCAAGATATTTATTACTCATTGCCGAACATTCAATATGCCAACCGGGGTAACCCATTCCCCAAGGACTTTCCCATTGCATGATGTGTTCTTTGGGTGCTTTTTTCCAAACGGCAAAGTCGGCGGGGTTGCGTTTTTCGCTGTTAACTTCTACACGGGCACCCGCTTGTTGCTCTTCGAGCTTAACGCCCGAAAGTTTGCCGTAATCTTTGGCTTTTGAAATATCAAAATAAATGCCGTCGCTCGTTTCGTAGGCAAAACCTTGCTCTACTAGTTTTTGAACAAAATCGAGCATAATCCCAATATGTTCGGTGGCCTTAGGGGTAAGTTCGGGGCGCTCTATATTAAGTTTTTTAAGATCGTCAAAAAACACGCCTGCATAAAATTCGGCTATTTCGTAAGGACTTTTTTTCTGTTCGTTGGCGGCTTTTTGCATTTTATCTTCGCCGTCGTCACCATCGGAAAGCAAATGTCCTACATCGGTTATGTTCATAACGCCCTTAACTTTATATCCCTCGTATTTAAGGGAGCGGCGCAGCAAATCCATAAAAACGTATGTGCGCATATTGCCTATATGCGCAAAACTATATACCGTGGGACCGCATGAATACATACGCACTTTATTACTTTCGTCCGCCGTGGTAAATTCTTCTTTTTTTCGTGTTAAAGTATTATAAAATTTCATTTACAATCCACCTTTAAAAACAAATACGCATACAGCTCGGCTTTAATTGCCGTTATTGCCGACCATTGCGACTGCACCCGTTATATATCGCACGGAAAAAAACCAAACGATGCCGATAACTACGGCATATTGCGCACAAATATATAACGAGCCTGTTTATATTGTTATTCTACAATTAAATATAATATCATACTTAAGGTTTTTTTGCAATTATTTTTGCCTTGTTTAAGTTTATTGCCTTTTTTTTATTGCAAAAACAAACAAAATAAGCTATACTGTTTTATAAAAGAAGTCGATAAAAGACAGTTGCTGAAAAAAAGCAAAACTTCTTCGGGCTTAATTTTATAAAAACAAGGAGAGATAAAACATGCTCGACATAAAAAAGATTATAGAAAATCCCGCTCTTATAGCAGAAAAACTTGCAAAAAAAGGTTGCCCCGTTGATTTTAGCGAAGTGCTTGAACTAAACAACGAGAAAAAAATAATAATTGCGCAAGTGGAACAAATGAAAGCCGAAAGAAACAAAGTATCGGCTTCTATCCCCGCGCTTAAAAAACAGGGACAGGATGTTCAGCCCGTGTTTGCCGAAATGCGCGAACTCGGCGATAAAATTACCGCTTTAGACGAAAAGTTAAACCAAGTAAGCGAAAAAATATTTGATTTTATTTCACGCTTGCCCAACCTGCCCGACGACGATTTACTTGCAGGCGAAAAAGAAAACAACAGTGTTGTAAAAGTTTTTGGCGAAAAACCGCAATTTGATTTTACAGCAAAAAATCACGTTGATCTTTGCACTGCTTTAAATCTTATAGACTACGAAAGAGGCGTTAAACTTTCCGGTGGCGGATATTGGCTATATCGCGGCGATGGCGCAAGACTCGAATGGGCGCTTTTAAACTTTTTTATTAGCGAACACTTAGCCGACGGTTACGAATTTATTCTCCCCCCGCATATGCTCGGCTATAACTGCGGTTTCGGCGCGGGACAGTTCCCCAAATTTACCGATGAAGTTTATTGGGTTGACAGTGAAAACGGCGATAAAACAAAGAGTAAATTTATGTTACCCACAGCCGAAACGGCTTTGGTTAATATGTATGCCGGCGAAATTATAGACGAAAGCAAATTGCCCATGAAGTATTTTGCTTATACACCCTGTTACCGTAAAGAAGCAGGAAGTTACAGAGCCGAAGAACGCGGAATGATTCGCGGTCACCAATTTAACAAGGTTGAAATGGTTCAGTATGCTCATCCCGAACACTCTAAAGAAGCGTTTGAAGAATTAGTAAACAAAGCATGCTCATTGATGAGCAAATTAGGCTTGCATTTTAGATTGAGCAAGCTTGCAGCCGGTGATTGTTCCGCATCTATGGCGAGAACTTACGATATAGAAGTTTGGATCCCCTCTATGGGCATTTACAAAGAGGTAAGTTCCGTTTCTAACGCGAACGATTACCAGGCAAGAAGAAACAATACGAGATATCGCGATTCAAAAACAGGAAAACCCGAATACGTGCACACCCTTAACGGAAGCGGATTAGCAACTTCGAGGGTATTCCCCGCCTTAATCGAACAAAACCAAACGCCCGACGGCAGCATAAGAATTCCCGAAGTATTGCGCAAGTATATGGACGGACAAGAATTCTTAAAAGTAAAATAATTTTGTTCCATAGTATTATAAAGGCGAGCGTTTTTTCGTTCGCCTTTTTATAATTTTGTTAAAAAAGTCCGCTTATAGGTTGATTATCGGCACTTTTATTAAAGTAGGAAAATATAAAAATGACAAAAGTTTCTGACAGGACAAAGACGATAGCCGCTTGCTATTTAGGTTTATTTACGCAAGCCGCAGTAATAAATCTTTCACCGTTATTTTACGCTATTTATACAACGGACCTCAACTTACCCCTTTCACTTATAGCTATACTGCCAATGGTAGTTTTTGGCATACAAATATTTATAGACGCGCTGTTTTCGCGTTTTATTGCAAAACTCGGATATAAATTTACCGCCGTTATGGCAGACACGCTTTGCATTGTAGGATTAATATGTTTGGGCTTTATCCCTTTTGTGGGCAATAAAACAATAACTTTGATTATTTCTACCGTGTTATGTTCGATAGGCAGCGGAATAATAGAAATAACCACAAGCCCTTTAATAGAGGCGTTATCGAGCGATGAAAAGTCCGGCGCTATGAGTTTTTTGCATTCGTGTTACTGTTGGGGGCATTTTTTCATAGTTTTATTAACAACAGCCTTTTTAAGCATATTCGGCAAGGAAAATTGGTACATACTCCCCTTGCTTACGGCACTAATCCCATTAACGGGCGGACTTATTTATCTTTCAATTAAAAAACTGCACACCTTAGAGGACGAAGGATGCTCAAATTCATTTAAAGATTTTGGCAAAAACGGAATTTTTATACTGCTAATACTACTTATGATATGCGCAGGCGCAGGCGAACAAGGTATTGCACAATGGGCGTCTTACTTTGCAGAAAAGGGATTAAATGTATCTAAATCGGTGGGCGATTTAGCCGGCGTCTGCCTATTTGCCTTTTTTATGGCGCTATCGCGTACCGGATACGGTATATTAGGCAAAAAATTAAACCTTACAAAAACATTAACAATAAGCGCGGCCGGACTTGCTTTATCCTATTTACTAACGGCAATTTCACCCATCTCCGTGCTATCTTTGGCAGGGATTGCTCTTTGCGGATTGTTTGTTGGCGTAATGTGGCCGGGTGTTTTAAGCCTTGCCGGCGAAAGCAAGCTTAACGGCGGCACATTGATGTTTGCTCTTTTGGCACTTGGCGGCGATATAGGTTGCACGCTTGGAGCTAGCATTGTTGGCGAAGTTTCAGCAAACTCAAGCATGAACATAGGCATACTTGTGGGAATGTTATTCCCTTCGCTAATGTTTATACTCATGTTTATTTACGGCAAAAAACAAAAATCGCGAAACGCCCCTCTTTAAAAACTTGAGCACCACAAAAAAAATGGACAAAAAACCGCGCTATAAGTCGATTATCGCGCACTTGAATAAAAAAATCCTTGTTTAATTTTTAATAAAAAACAACAAAAAAACACGTTTGAGGGCAAAATGGATATGCCTTAAAACGTGTTTTATTTTTATACGATTGTTTTATAAACAATTAAAATGCCCAATTGCCGTTTTTGAATATTGCAATTTGTTCGCCTTTATCGTTTATACCTGTTATTTCTAAATCGGGGGTACCTATCATAAAGTCAACGTGAATAGAAGAATCGTTTATACCTGCTTGCTTACATTCTTCAAATGTCATTTCTTCGTAGCCACGCAAAGTATTGTTAAAGCCTCTGCCCAAAGCAAGGTGACAACAACAGTTTTCGTCGAACAAAGTATTATAGAATAAAATACCGGAATTATTAATGGGGGAATCGAAGGGAACCAAAGCACATTCGCCAAGCATTCTTGCGCCATCATCCATACCGACGAGTTTTTCAAGTAGTTGAGCGTTCTTTTCGGCACCGGTTTGAACGACCTTGCCGTTTTCAAATCTTACCCAGAAATTTTCTATCAGCTCGCCCTGATAAGAAAGGGGTTTTGTGGAATAAACAATACCTTCTGCACTGCCCGCCTTTGGTGATGTGAATACTTCTTCGGTAGGGATATTGGGATTGTAATAAACGCCGGTACCCAAAACGGTTTCGCCGCCACCCATAAAAGTACCCTTATCGATAAGTCCGACTTTAAGGTTGGTGCCGTTTGATGATTTGTAGCACAAATAACGCAAATTAAGCGCGTTTAAATAAGCTGAACGCTTTGCTAAATCTTCGTTATGTTCCTTCCAAGCGGCAACGGGATCGTCGGTCACACGCGAGGTATACAAAATAGCGTCCCATAATTTTTTGACGGCTACCGAAACACTGTCGTTCGGGAAAATCTTTTTAGCCCATTTTTTACCCGGAATAGCAGCAATGCACCATTGATATTTATCGGACATTTGGTCGCGGTAGGGTTTGTTAACCTTTGCAACAGCTATGCGCGCCTTTGCTACTTTTTCTTGATCTACGCCCTTTAACGAATCGGGGTCGTCACATTCGATTAATATTAAAACGGGCAAAGTTTTTACCTGCCATTTCATTTTTTCTACCTGCCAATCCTCTACGGTAGAAAGCGTTTTAAGTGATCTTTTTTTATAGCCGAGCTTTGTTAAAGCGCCGCATCTCCACTCGATATGAACCTGTCTTGCGCCCAACTTATAGCATTCTTCGGCTACCAAAACGGTAAAATCGGGATTTTCAACTTCGGAACGAATTATTACGTCCTGCCCTTTTTGAACGTTTGCGCCAACTTCGGCAATCAAGCGGGCATATTTTCTTAACATTGTTTTATTCATTTAACACCTCTTTAATTTACGGTTATTTATCATTAAAAGTTTTGCTGTTTTAGCTTTGCATTTTTTTGCTTTCTTCTATAATAGTATTATATATGTTTTTTGCGGCTTGACTTTGCTCTTCACTGTTAAAAAGTGAGGCTATATGTTGATAAACAACATCTTCACGCTGTTTATCGCAAACATCTAACTGCATATTTTTTTTAACCTCGCCAATTTGTTTTACCAAATTAAAGCGTTTTGTTAAAGCTTTACACAATTGCTCGTCGGATTTATCCAACTGCTTTCGCAAATATAAAAGCTCGTCCTTTTTCATACGGCACACCGCCTTAAATAAAATTTTACTTTATAATGGCTGCAATAATTTTTTATCCACACAAAAGCCGATAATCGACTTATACGCCGTTTTTTTAGTTCAAGCTGCCGTTGCCGTGCTTAATTTCGGCACCGCCGTTTTCGGTAAGTTGTTCGGGTGTTACCGAGGGTAAAATATAAGCGGGAATATTGCAGTTTAGCGTTATTGACGAAACAATAGACCTAAGGTAAGGATATAAAATTGAAAAGGCTTCGTTTATTTGCGTTTTTTGGTCAACTAAGTCTAAAGATGAACCGTCGGCAGTTTTGTATGTACCGGCAAGCAATACTTTAAGATTGAACGGCACGGGGCCGGAAATATCTTCGTTGATTTTTAATGTAAGATTAACAAAAAGCATATCTTCTTTTTTGGCAATTTTACATTCTATTTTAGGTTTTATTTGAAATGATGAATTTGGTTTAACACCTTCGTTAAACGAAAATTCGAGTTTGTTTACTCTATAATACACTAAAGATAATGCCATATAAAACACCTCTTATTTATTTTATTTTTAACAATTAATTGCCATAGTTCATCTTTGGCTTTTTCATTCC
>CAZPFZ010000076.1:0-7129 GCA_964585955.1 uncultured Acidiphilium sp. | reverse complement strand
GTGCAAATTTCTGAAGAAACACAAGAAATACAATTATATGCACAGTGGTTAGTTGTGTAATAGGTTAAAGATTCAAGGTAAGTATTTTTCCTTAAATCTGTCCTGTAAAAGGATTTGATATATCCGTTTTATGCTTAAAAATTATTCTAAAAAAGAGTTGTTAATTCGGTAATAAATATTATTGATGATTGTCCCGAGTTGACAAGCACGACACTAAATTTTGTTGATGGTCTTGCAAGAATATTTAATGATTTTGGCATTGATTTATTCGACATTTTATTTACGAAAATAAATTCGAACTTAGAAGGTAAAATTACATACGAGGAAGTTAGGGATGTTCTTGGATTAGTGAATGTAATCAATAACGAAATCGTTATTATGGACGATTTATTTATTGATTTGAACTCTCAATTGGGATACGGCTTTGAAGATGGAATATCATATAACGGATTCAAACGATATACAAAAATCTTTGGAGCGGCGGATTGTACAGATAATAGAGCAATTCCGGGACAACCGGGTAGGGTGTTCTAACGAGGTTAAGTAAAGGTGTTTTTAAAAATAACTTTATAAAAAATCTGTTGCGGTCTCCGCAGTACCCATAAAAAATTTGTCGGGCGGTTTAAACAAAAGCCGCCCGATGTTTTAATATGGGCTAGAAGAAGTAATTTTTTGCCATTTGGCAAAATCTTTGCAAAACCTTTCGTTTTTGCGCTTCTTAGTTTGAAATACTGCGAAGTTTCAGTCCATTGCAAGCAAGGCTTCAACTTATCGTATTATTAAAGAAAGGGGCTACCCACAAATTATAACAAATTTGTGGGTAGCCCCTTTTTGCTTTAGTAAAGGTTAAAACCCCTTTTTCTATTATTCTTTATTTACTACTTTAAAGCCCTTTTTGGTTTTGGGTGCGAAAACGCCCTTTTTGTATAACAGGAATGCAACTGCGCCTAAAGCGGCAACGGCAACTACTATTATAAGAATTATCCACATGGAAGAGGAGTTGGATTCTTTAGAAGCTTGCCACATATCGTTAAGCCCTTTTAATTCGTCACTGTTAAAATGGCGCATTACCGTGCAACGCGTAACTGTTTCGTAATCGGGGTATTGTGCCGAAAACTGTCTGCCAAGGGTGGGGGTGTAAACAATATATTTGCCTTCTTTATCGCCCTCTCTTTGGAATAAATATCCTAAATCAACGGGATAAACTTGAATATCGGTGCCGTCTATGGTAACGTAATATTTGCCGTCTTCTTGCTTATCGTACGAAGGATAGCCATAATTATTAACAACGTTTTCAAATATTTCGGTGGTCGCTATAGATGTTGTATAGCCGATAAAGTCCATATTTCTTTGTGCAATTTGCGGTTGAGAAACAAAATTGATAAATTCTTGAGCGAGTTCAACGTCGGCGCCCTTAGGCATAACCCAACCGTCAAAGAAAATATTGCTACCTTCAACGGGAACGGTGTAATAAAGTTCAGCGGTGTTTTCGCCTACTTCTTTTTCGTCCTCAGCAAAATCCATTGCGTAAACGGCGTCGCCGCTCCAAGCAAAGTTAATCCAAATTTTGCCTGCCGCCATATCCTTTTTGCCGCTGTCTACTTCGTAACCGTACAACATAGAAGATAAGTTCTTTAAAGCTTCGCCCGTTTTTTGTAACGATAAATTGTCTACGCGGTTAAAAAGTTCGGTTAATTTTGCATTGTATTCGGTTGCCGTCAGCGTTCCGTTTTCGTATTGTGTTTTGTAGCCGTTAAGTTCGTCTTGATAAACATATCCCAATGCTAAAACATAACTGTCGCGCACGCTGTCTTTTATGGTTGCGCGGTTTTCATATTTTCCGTTCCATACGGCATCCCAATGGTTAATATCGTTTTTAGATACATATTCGGGATTGTAAACATATCCCATCGTGCCCCACATATAGCACGCAGCATAATCGTAAAGCGATTTGTTGTTTATAATGGTTTTTTCAAAAAGTTGTTTTATATAAGGAGAAACGTTTGTATCGTATTCAGCCAATCCGTCTGCGCTTCTGTTTAAGGGTTCGAGCATATCTTCGTCAAGCATTTTTTGAATCATATATTCCGAAGGACAAACTAGATCGTATTTATTCTTGTTTATGTTAAGCTCGTTATACATTTCTTCGTTGGTGCCTTTTGTGGAATAATTAACTATAACCTTTTTGCCCGGATGATTTTTTGCGTAAGATTCTTCAAAAAGCGTAACCACTTTTTTTCTCAATACGGAGTCTTCCGAATCGGGATCGCCGATGTCGATATAATCTTCCCAACTGATAATGTTGAGTTCGAGCGTATCGTTAGGATCGGCTTTTACAGTTGTCGGTAAAGGCGAGAATGCCATGCCTGCAAACAAGAATGCAGCAAGCAAAGAAAGTAATTTTTTCATTGTATGTTTCTCCTTGTGTAAAAAAAATTTTATTTCTTGTAATTTTTTTAAAAATTATCTATTTTTTGCCGTTTTTTCGGCTTTTATGTTAACAATAACCACAACGGCGGTTACTATTACAAAAATAATAGTGGATAACGCCCTCAAAGCGGGTACCGATGTATTTGCTCCGCCTTTTACGTATGCGTTATAGGTATAAGTTGATATAGTGTCGAGTGTAGCGGGTTTTGAAAAAGAGGTTATAATGTAATCGTCTAAAGACATTGTAACCGCAAGCAAAAATCCTGAAAAAATTCCCGGTAATATTTCGGGTATTATAATAGAAAATAGTGCTTTTGCGGGTGTTGCACCCAAATCTAAACCTGCTTCGTAAAGGTTAGGGTTAAGCTGTTTTAGTTTTGGCAGTACGTTTAAGTAAACGTATGGGAAACCTATAACCACGTGCGCTATTATAAGCGATGCCCAACTGCGGTAGAATCCAAAAAATACAAATATCATTGCAAGTGACAAAGCCGTTACTATCTCCGCGCTTATTATGGGTATTTGCGTTGCTGCACCCAAAGTTTTTTGCACGCGTTTGCTCGAATAAAATGCGCCAATCGCACCTACCGTACCTAAAAGGGTAGCTATAAGCGATGATACAAACGCAAGTATTAATGTGTTTTTAACGGCATTTAGTATTTTTTCGTTGGTAAACAGCATTTTGTATAAGCTGAAGTTCCATTCGTTCGACCAATATCCTATTTCCTTTGAGGCGTTAAAACTGTATACGACTAAAAGAAGTATAGGTGCGTATAAAAAGGCAAGAACAAGAAAAATATATCCGCGTTTTATAAATTTTTTTACCATAATCCGTTACCTCTTGCCTGTTCGGCGCCTTCGTCTCCGAATTTTCCGCTTATAAGCATTGTCGCAAAAATCAATATCAGCAAAATAAGTGCGATTGCCGAACCTGCGTTCCAGCTGTCCGCCGCGCCTGAGCTGAATTTGCTTTCTATTAGCTTGCCTATAATGGTAACTTTACTATTGCCTAACGTATCCGAAATAACGTAGCTTGTGGTTGTGGGTAAAAATACCATTGTAACCGCGCTTATTATGCCCGGCATAGACATAGGCAGCGTTGCCTTAATAAATGTTTGTGCTGGTTTTGCGCCTAAATCGGCAGAAGCTTCCAAAACGTTTTTGTCAAGTTTTAAAATTACGGTATACAGTGGTAAAATTGTTACCGGTAAGTAATCGTATACCATACCTATAATGGTGTTAACGTAGTTTAGCTTTCCCGATTTATACATGCCTAAAAGATATAAAAGTTCTTTCATTGCGGCTGTTCTTAAAACAAAGTTAATCCACATCGGCAAAACAAAAAGCATTAAAATCACACCTTTTTGCGGCAAGTTGCTGCGCGCAAGTATATATGCCACGGGATAGCCTATAAGCAGACATAAAATAGTCGTTAACAGTGCTATACCGAAGCTTCTGAAAAGAACAGTTATGTTTGTGGTGCTTGTAAAAAAGTCTTTAAAGTGAACAAGAGTAAACGCTCCGTTTGCGTCGGTAAACGCATAATAAACAATTAGCAACAAGGGGAGAATTACAAATACCGCAAGAAATAGGGCATACGGTATTCCGAGATATTTTCTTGAAAATTTAATAGCCGTCATTTTGCAAGGTCTTCCTTTAGCGTAAGTTTAATCTTTTCGGGCGGTATTTTAACGCTTACTTTATCGTTTTCATTCCATACGTATTGAGTATCTATTACAAAATCCTCTTCTTCTTCGGGCGTTCTTACTATAACTTGGTAGTGGTCGCCTTTATATATAATGGATATTATTTCACCGCAAGCGTCGCCGTCGTCCTCGTTGTCTATTATTTCTATATCTTTTAATCCGACTTCAACCTTTACGCGCGCATCAGTCAAATCTACCTGTTCGCCCTTTGCGGTAATAAGATATTCGTTATCGTCAATATGCGAACCGGGGTAAAGCTGGGTTACGTCGCATTCAAATTCGCCCTCGGCAAATTTTACGGTATTGTGCTTGGTTATAATTCCGTCATACACGTTAGAAACAAATTCCTTGTGCATTATGTGTATATCTTCAGGCTTTATAATAACGCTTGCGCGTGTTCCCGTTTTGCGCTCAACGGTATCTTGTATAACAAGTTCGCTGTTGCCTATTTGCATTGTCATTTCGTAATGCACGCCTTTAAAAATGCTGGAAATAATCGTACCGTCTACCTGACCTAAACCTTCGTCAACCAAAAAAACATCTTCGGGGCGGACTACAACGTCAACCTTTTCGTTTAGTTCAAAATCGTCCACCATGTCAAATATTTTACCCAAAAAGCGAACTTTTAGTTTGCCCGTTACAGTTCCGCTAAAAATGTTGCTGTCGCCTATAAAGTCAGCTACAAACGCGCTTTTTGGTTCGTTATAAATATCCGTCGGCGTGCCTATTTGCTGAATAACGCCGTCTTTCATAACAACTATTGTGTCGCTCATGGTAAGCGCTTCTTCTTGGTCGTGCGTAACATATATAAAGGTTATGCCCAGTTTTTTGTGCATTTCTTTAAGCTCTAACTGCATGTCTTTGCGCATTTTTAAATCGAGCGCGCCGAGCGGTTCGTCCAATAGCAAAATTTGCGGTTCGTTAACAATAGCGCGTGCAATTGCAATTCGCTGTTGCTGTCCGCCGGATAGGGTGGTTACGTCGCGTTTTTCAAAGTCTTCAAGGTCAACCATTTTAAGTGCGCGCTTAACTTTTTCGTCTATTTCTTGCTTGCTTAGTTTTTCCTTTCGGGTAAATCTTTCGCCTTTTTCGTTTTCGTAGGTAACGGTTACGTTTTTAAGTTTTAATCCGTAAGCTATGTTGTCGTAAACATTTAGGTGCGGAAATAACGCGTACCTTTGAAAAACCGTGTTTACCGGGCGCAAATAGGGCGGCAGGTTTGTAATATCTTTGCCGTTTAATAAAATCTTGCCGCTGTCGGGCATTTCAAAACCCGCTATCATTCGCAAAGTGGTTGTTTTGCCGCAACCTGAAGGTCCAAGCAAGGTCACAAATTCGCCTTTGCGTATATAAAGATTTTCGTTGTCAACAACGGTTATGCCGTCGTACGATTTTGTTATCCCTATAAGTTCGATGATTTTTTCTGCCATGTTTATCTCCTGTAAAAACGGCGCAAGTTGTTTTTCGCCGAAAGAATTTTATGGTTATAAAATTAAAAAAGTGGGGCTATAAGTCGATTATCGCCCATATTATTGCAAAAAATTAAAATGTTGGCGGGCAAGATACCCAAATGAACAGTGCTTTTTTCTTGCCGCTGTTAGATATATAATGCGGTTTGCCTGCCGTAAAATAAAAGCTATTGCCTTTTTTGCAAATAATTTTTTTGTTGCCAATGTGTATGCAAATTTGACCTTCTAAAACAAATCCGAATTCTTCGCCTTCGTGCGGTACGTCTTCAGATGTGGTAGCGCCTTCTTGCAGTTCAACGCGTATAGGCTCCATCATGTTTTTTTGAGCATTTGGAATAAGCCAGTTAAGCGTTGTTCCGTTCTCGTTTTTTTCAATAAAATCTTCTTCCGAAAAAACAATGCGTTCTTCTTCCGATTCGTTAAAAAAGTCTTTTAAAGTGGTGCCTAAAGCATCTAAAATGTCTTTAAGCGTTGTAATTGAAGGGCTTGTCAGGTCGTTTTCAATTTGCGAAATATAGCCTTTTGTCAGTTCGCATCTGTCTGCAAGTTCGGCTTGAGTAAGGTCGCATCCCAAACGCAAAAGTTTGATTTTTTCTCCTAAGTTCATTTTTGTAATATTTAGGCATTAAAAAATTGAACCCGTTAAGCCTTAAAAACCCTCTTTTTTGCCTGTTTGAGCAAATTTTGCTGCATTAAAACTTAATGGGGTATATTATTTAATGTCTACCCTCCTAATATATAAGTATTAAACAAAAAGTTTAATAAAAGTAAACAATGGAATAATTATATATTTGCGCGTTTATAATGTCAAATAAAAATAAGCCCTTTTAAAAATTTTATAATTATATGCTCGTTTATTTTTTTGCAAATAAAAAAAACAAACGCGAAAAAGTCATTTTTCGGCTTTATTTTTTTGCAAATAAAAAAACAAACGCGAAAAAGTTATTTTTCGGCTTTGCGTTTGTTGTTATTATATAGTTTGTTGTTATTATATAAACGAAAAACCACCGGCAATGTCGGTGTTGCCCAAAAAGCTTTAGCTTCAAGCAAAAAAAATTCTATACAAAAAGATCCTATGCGCTAAACTGAATGAGGCTCACAACCGCTTCGTGAAAAGCAAATAGGAGGATGTCGTAATGAAAAATCAAAATAACGACCACATTCGGTTTAGTACATACAACGTGGAAATGTCAATATCATATAGTGTTTACACCCAAGTATCACAGAAAAATTATTTACTTAAAAGGGTAAAATTTATTGCAATGATCGTAAAAAAGTGCTAAAATAGAATTGCGACGTAAACTGAATAAAAGATTAAATCAAATGATACATATTCTTGGTAGAGATGTGTGTCTCTTTCGCGTTACATATTCATTTGATTTAATTATATTATATGTTTGCGTCGCGGCAAGCGAAACGGTGCACTTCCTACGGTGCGTCATTTTCGTTTGAGGTGGCGCATTTTTTGTGTGAAAAAAAAATCGTTACGCAAACAAAAATAATTGGAGGTATAGTATTATGAAT
>CAZPFZ010000075.1:0-7161 GCA_964585955.1 uncultured Acidiphilium sp. | reverse complement strand
GAAAAAAGAATTTTCTTATATCTTTTATGCTCGTTTTTATTTATTTGGCTTTATTTCGCACGCAATTTGTAGATCTCGGCTAAAAAATCGGTCATAAACGAGAGCATTTGCTCGTTATCGCGACATTCTTTATCGAAAAGAATTTCTATCTTTTCACCCACGCTAAGACGTGCAATATTTTTATATTTTTCTAAAACATCTATAAATGAGCCGTCGGAAAGCGACTGCATATCTTTAAGTATAAAAGCCGCTTTGTTTTTTGATATTTCTGCTTTTACTATATGATTTTTTGCGCAATAACTTTTTAAAACGGCTATTTTTATAAGATTAACAGCCTCAATGGGGATTTGTCCGTAATTTTCGGTAAGGCTTAATCTTATGCGCTCTTCGTCCTCGGAATCGAATATTTCTGCAATTTGCTTATAGCAATCCATTCTCGATGCCGAAGAAGAAATATATTCTTCGGGAATAAACGCACTTACAGCTATATCCATTTCCGTTTCGAAGTTTACCGTTTGTTCGCCAAGCTGTTCTTTTAAAAGCTTGGTGTAAAGTTCGTAACCTATTTTTTCCATGTGCCCGTGCTGTTCTTTACCCAAAACATTGCCCGCACCGCGTATTTCGAGATCTCTCATAGCAATTTTAAAGCCGCTGCCTAAATCTGAAAATTCCGTTAGCGCGGTTAATCGCTTATATGCGGTTTCGGAAAGCACTTTATCCTGCTGATAGGTAAAATAGGCGCGCGCCATTTTATCGCTTCTACCTACGCGACCTTTTAGCTGGTATAAGGTGGATAAACCTAATTTATCGGCATCTATTACTATAAGAGTGTTTGCCGAAGGTAAATCTATGCCGTTTTCTATTATAGTTGTTGCAATTAACACGTTATATTCGCCTTTATAAAAGGCATGAATATTTTGTTCCAATGTTTTTTCGGGCATTTGCCCGTGCCCTACTATAATGCGAGCTTCGGGAATAAGTTCGGTAATATAATTTGCAAAAGTATAAATACTTTCAACCGAATTGTAAAGTATAAATACCTGTCCTTCGCGCGCAAGCTCTTTTGTTACGGCGTCGCGGATGAGCGCGTCGCTTTGTTCTATAACAAACAGTTGCACGGGTATCCTTGAAACGGGCGGAGTATTTATTATGCTTATATCCCTTATGCCCGAAAGCGACATATGCAAAGTTCTCGGAATAGGCGTTGCCGAAAGGGTGAGCGTATCTACGTTTTCTTTCATAAGTTTAAGTTTTTCTTTATGTTCTACGCCAAAACGCTGTTCTTCGTCTAAAATAAGCAAACCTAAATCTTTAAAGCGTATATCTTTTGAAAAAAGCCTATGAGTGCCTATAACTATATCTACAAAACCGCTTTGAAGATCTGCAAGCGTTTTGTTTTGCTCGGACTGCAACCTGAATCTGTTTAAAGCCGCAATTTTTACGGGAAAGTTTTTAAAGCGTTCTATAGCGGTCATATAATGTTGCTCGGCAAGAATGGTGGTAGGCGCAATCATTGCAACCTGCTTGCCCGATTCTATCGCCTTGAACGCTGCGCGAAAAGCAACTTCCGTTTTGCCATATCCTACGTCGCCGCACAACAGCCTATCCATTACCTTGGAACTTTCCATATCTTTTTTTATTTCACGAATGGACTGAAGTTGATCTTCTGTTTCGTCAAAGGGAAAATCCGATTCAAACTCTTGCATCATTAAATCGTCGGGAGCAAAAGCAAAGCCTTTGGCTAACCGCCGCGTGCTGTATAATTTTTTTAAATTTATGGTAAGTCGGGCTATAGACTGTTTTACGCGTTCTTTTATACGTTCGAATTCCTGTCCGCCGAGTTTTGACAGAGAGGGCTTTTCATCTCCGCCCAAATATTTGGTTAAACAATCCATTCGATCAACGCCGACATAAAGCATATCGCCGCCCTTGTATTCTATAGCGACGTAATCTTTTGTTGAATCGGTCGTGGTTATTCGCTTAACTCCGCGCACAATACCTATACCGTGTTTATCATGAACGCAATAATCGCCTACTTCTGGCGCATAGTATACGTCACCGCGCTTGCGCTTAATCTTTTTTTGCTCGGTTTGGCGAGCAAACAAATCGTTAGTGCCTATAAGTGCGAATTTTGCGTCGTGGTAAATAAATCCGCTAGATATATAATAGTCGGTAATTTTTACGCCCGAAAAATCTACGGGAAAGTTATTGCTTAAATCGCTAAAAATCTTTTTTGATTCAAGCGAGTTAAATAACCTTGAAGCTCTTTCGCTGTTACCGCAACATACTATTACGCGGTAGCCCGTTCTTTTCCAATTTTTTACGTCATCAAAAAAGTCGTCCGGTTTTAAAGTGTACCGAGGAATAGATGTACAATTAAGCCTGAATGTTTTTAGGGGATTAAAAAAACTTATAGCCGAAGTTAAACTTTGCAACGCAAGCTTATGCGAAAAATTAAGTTCATTAAATAAAACCTCTTGCGGTTTTAATTGCTCTAACGTAAACGAAAAACACTCGCCGTTTGCTTTTAACGATAAAGTGCGCTCGGTATGCTCTTTTAAAGTACCGTTTAAATTATCGGCAAGTAATTTACACTCGTCGTAAACAACAACGCAATTTTCACCTAAAAAGTCACCTATTTTACCCTTCATGCAACTAAGCTTGGGTAAAAGCACCGAAAGTAATCCGTTACTCGGATCTACATCGAGAGTTTCGTTTATTTCATTTACTATATCACGCGTGCGCGAAGCAAATAGGTTTGTGCCCATTTTTGCAATTTCTTCTTTAAGCGTGCTTTTAAGCAAAGGAATTTCAGCGGGATCTATATAAAAATCGACCGACGGCAAAATAATCAAATTTGATATTTCGTCAGAAAGCTTACCCCCTACCGCATCGTAAGGTCTTATTTGTTCTATTTGATCGCCGAAAAAATCAATTCTTATGGGGACGTCGCAATTGACGGGATAAATTCGCAATATGTCGCCACGCACGGCAAACCGCGCTTTTGCATCAGGTTCGTCTACGCGCTTGTATCCCATACTTACCAATTTTGCAATTAACCAATCGAAAGAATAATCTTTGCCTTTTGAAAGTTCGAGTGCATTTATTTTTATCGGCAAAAGTTGCGATAACGATTCTAAAGTTGCGGTAACAAAATCCACACCCTTTTGCATTTGATAAACGGCTGATATGCGCGCATAATAATTTTCTTTATTAAAAGCCTTATTATAAAGCAAAACATCGTCCTTAGCAGGCAAATATACAACTTTTTTACCGCTAAACGCGCGAAGTTCGGCTGCGGCGTTTTTTGCATTGAGTTCATCACGCGCGATATATAAAATAGGCAAGCCGAGCGTGGAAGCTATATGGTATTTTTCGCTTGACTGAACGCCAAAAACCGCGGCGGGAATACCGCTGCGGACATCGGTTGCGATTTCGTAAAGCTTATCGCATAAATTTTCAGGTTTTATATAATCCGATAACATATTCTAAATACACTCAGATTGTTTTATTAAACTCACACATAAGTTGTTCGCCCGTTTTGCCATCGATAAATTGTTTAACGCAATCGGACGCCCTTGCAAATACGGGTGAAAAAAGAGGTTTTTCATCCATAGGAATATTCATAAGCACGTAATCTATTAAAGCAATTCGATTATCCGTATTTTTTGCACCTATGCGCAAGCGTGCAAATTCTTGCGAACCGAGGCACTGCGTTATGCTACGCATACCGTTGTGCGTACCCGAAGAACCATGTGGACGATAACGCATTTGACCTTTATCTATATCTATATCGTCGTAAACAACTAAAATGTCGGATAAGGGGCATTTGAAAAAGTCAACGTAAGCTTTTACACATTCACCGCTCGAATTCATGTAAGTTTGCGGCTTAACGAGCAAAACTTTTTCACCACCGCACATAAATTCGCCGTAAATGCCGTTTTTGGCTTTACGATTTATGTTTATATTATATTTATCGGCAAATACATCCAACACCATAAAGCCGAGGTTGTGATAGTTTAACGCATACTTTATGCCGGGATTGCCCAAACCGAAAATTATTTTCATAATGCCTACCGTCCGAAGATTGAAAAAGAGCTTTTTTAAGCTCTTTTACTTTTTTTTATTTTTTTAGTCGTTGTTTTTGTAAACTTCACTCATCTTTTTATCGAGATAAATGTTGTTGATTGCCTTTGCCAAAAGTCTTGCAATACTTAAAATTTCTATTTTTTCGGAATGCTTTTCTTCAGGCAAGTCGATAGTATCCAATACCGTTATGCGCTTTATGGGCGAATGTTCGATTCGCTCTATTGCAGAACCGGAAAATACTGCGTGTGTGCAACAAGCGTAAATTTCGGCAGCACCGTGGTCGGCAAGTGCTTTTGCGCCTTCGCATATAGTGCCTGCGGTATCAATCATATCGTCTACGAGTAAACAGGTTTTACCTTTTACGTCGCCTATTATATTCATTATTTGAACTTGATTAGACTTAGGTCTTCTTTTATCGATAATAGCAATGGGGCAATTTAAAATGGATGCCGCCAAACGTGCCCTCGAAACGCTACCTACGTCGGGGGAAACGACTATAAAATTATCATTGACCATGGGAAGAAAACGTTTGTACAAAATAGGACCGCCTTCGAGATGATCTACGGGGATATCGAAAAAGCCCTGAATTTGCGGAGCATGCAAATCTATTGTTAAAATTCTGTCTGCTCCGGCGGAAGTGATTATATCCGCCACCAATTTTGCCGTGATGGGATCGCGCGGACGCGCTTTTCTGTCTTGACGAGCATAGCCGAAATACGGTATAACTGCAGTTATTCTTCCTGCAGACGCCCTTCTTAATGCATCGATGCAAACCAAAAGTTCCATCAAGTTTTCGTTTACGGGATAAGATGTGGACTGAATGATAAATACATCGCGTCCTCTTACCGTTTCGCTGATGTGAACACTTGTTTCGCCGTCGGAAAAGTGACCTACCTCGATATCGCTTAGTGGCTTGTTGAGCTCTTTTGCAATAGCTTCGGCAAGCGGTTTGTTTGAATTACCCGAAAATAACTTAATCTCTGTGCTGTGCGTAATCATAACTACCTCCGCGGTCATTATTTAAGTAAAAATACATATTGATTTTAAAGTAAAACAAAAAAATAGTCAACCTAAACTTTACCACTTTTTAATTTTAGTCTTTAAAAAAAATTTATTTTTATTCTTATGCAGGTTTATTAGAAAAAATAACACCGTTATACTCTTCTGTTTTTAAAAAAATCTTGCAATAGCTCTCGACATTCTTTTTCTAAAACGCCGCTTGTAATTTCTACTTTATGGTTTAAGCCGCTTGAAGAAGATATATTAAATTTTCCGCCAAAAAAGCCTGATTTTTCTTCAGCCGCGCCATAAACAACCCTTTTTATGCGCGAGGAAAGTATAGCTCCCGCACACATTGCGCACGGTTCGAGCGTTACATATATGGTGCAACCGTCTAACCGCCACCCTTCTTTTTTACATGCTTTAATTATTGCGTTTATTTCGGCGTGGTACACAGCACAATTCTTTTGCTCTTTTTGATTGCGCCCCTTTGCCAAAATTGCTCCGTCCTTTACTATTACCGCCCCGACAGGCACTTCGCCTTGATCATATGCACGTTTGGCAAGTTTTAACGCCTCTTTCATAAAGCATTCGTCCGCTTTTTGCCGTTGCTCTTTTAAAGCGGCTATTTTTTTAAGCTGTTTTTCAGATTGAATAAGTCCGTTCATTTATGATACCTTCCGCCGCTTGAGATCATAAACGCCCTATAAAGCTGTTCATATAACATTACGCGAAACATTGTATGCGGAAAGGTCATATCCGAAAAAGAAATAAGCTCGTCTGCACGTTTTTTCACGTTATCGCTAAGCCCGCAAGATGAGCCGATTACAAAAGTGACTTCACCTACGGTATCTTTTATTTTGGTAAGTTTTTCGGCAAATTTTTCAGAGGGGAATTTTTTCCCCTCGATTGCCAAAACAACAACATAACCTTTGAGTTTTTTTAATATTTCCTCGCTTTCGCGCGAAATTGCAGTTTGCGCGTCTATATCTTCTAAACTTTGTTCCTTGCACTCGTAACAGTTAAATTCGCAAAAACGACTCATGCGTTTTGCGTATTCGCCGAGAGCGTCGAAAAAATATTTTTCTTTTACCTTACCCACCGCAACAACGTTGACTTTAAACATAACGTTAAATCCGCCTATATTTTACTTATTAAATCGGCAATCCATAACGCCGCACATGCAAAAATGCCTATAAGCGAAGCTATTACAAACAATTTTTGCTCTTCTTTTTTATCGGCAATGCTTAAAAAATCCTTTTTTAATTTTTCCTCTTGCTCGTTTTTTTCGCATTTAAACAGCCAATACACACCGCCTATAAAGCAAAGCAAACCTAAGACCACACTTATTACGGTTAACACTTCGGAAAAGGCAAAATTTTCGCCAAAGGCATAATAAACTACTATTATATAAAAGTTGTTTAAAAAATGAAACACAATAGACGGAAGAATGGAGCCGCTTTTTATTGCAAGATAAGCAAACACCGCGCCTATTATAAACTGATATACCGTTTGCATGGGACTGTGATGAAAAAGAGAAAACAAAATACCCGAACAAACAACGGCAAATACATCCCCTAAACGTTTACAGCCGTTTAAAACAAATCCCCTGAAAATAATTTCTTCAAAAAAAGCAGGCAAAACGCATATAATCAAGGTGCACAAAATAAAATTTAGAACGCTACCGCTCGGAACGTTTATATCACTTGCTTTATACCCGGTAATCGATGATAAAGCGTTTACAAACAGCGTGTTTAACCCGGATAAGCCGAATACACACCCGATAAAAAGCAGTGCCGTTATAAAAATGTATTTTTTATTGCATTTTTTTAAGCAAACGGCTTGCCTAAAATTAAGCGAATATTTTTTTACCGCAAATATGCTTACAAGACAAAGTGCAACAGGTGATAGTCCGAAACCAAGATATGCGTAAAAAGCACTTTGTAAAAATTGTTCATCAGACGACTTGCCCGTAAAAACCAAAACAAACGAAGCGACAAGCGATATTACAAGCGATACCAAGACGGTTACCGTAAAAATTGTGCCGCCATCGTAGCCGCATATTATAAAATT
>CAZPFZ010000074.1:0-7183 GCA_964585955.1 uncultured Acidiphilium sp. | reverse complement strand
ATTTTCGGAAAGACATTTATTGTAACTGTTGTAGACGGCGAATATTTGCGAGAAAAGGCTATTGATCAATGGACTCGCGAGCTTCCCGTTAAAGCAGTCCGCGGAACAATAACTGATAAAAACGGCACAGTTCTTGCCGGAAATGCAGGTACATATTGCGTTTATGTGCGCACGCGCTGCGTTTTAAATCCGCAAAAAGTTGCAAAGCGATTATCTGAAATTTTTAACTTGGATTACAGTGTGCTTTATGAAAAAATTTGTAAAAAAAACACATCGGAAATTACAGTCTGTCGTCAGTGCGATTATCAAACTATTGATATTTTGCGAAAAGAGGAGCTTGATGGTGTATATTTTGCACCCGATAATACAAGAATTTATCCGTTTAGCGAGATGCTATGCCAAACTTTAGGATATACTTCGATTGATGGCATAGGGCAAAGCGGGCTTGAAAAATATTATGATAGATATTTACGCGGAACGGATGGTGAAATATTATATGAAAGTGATCTTGTAGGAAAGGATGTTTACGGAAAAAAGCCATCGTATGTAGCTGCTGTTGACGGGTTATCATTACGCTTAACGATTGATAGCGATATACAGCAAATATGTGATAACGAAACAGCTAAGGCAATGGTTCAATATTCTCCCAAATCGGCAAAAATTCTTGTAATGGAACCATCTACAGGCAAAATTCTTGCCATAAGCCAACGCCCATCGTTTGATTTAAACGATATACCGCGGGAGGATACTGAGTTGCTTATGAAGGAGAGTCGCAACGAACTTATTGTTGATTCTTATGAACCGGGATCTACCTTTAAGGTTATTACGGCTGCTGCCAATATAGAAGAATATTTTTCGGGCAACAGCAATGCATTTTCACTTGATCATATTTTTTCTTCTTCGCGTTTTAGGTTCGTGGGCGGTAAGAATATAAAATGTTGGAGTACTCATTCTGGCGGTAAGCATTCAAATGAAAATTTAGCTTTAGCTCTCAATAATAGTTGCAATCCTATTTTTGTAGATATAGCTTTATCTTTAGGAAAAAGTAAGATTTATGAATATATAAACAAGTTTAATTTCGGTAAAACCACAGGTATAGATTTTCAAGGGGAAGCGCTTGGTATGGTTTTGCCCGAAAGTGTGGTAACCGACGGAGATCTTGCGCGCATCGGATTTGGTCAAACAATAGCCGTAACGCCATTGCAACTTGCAGCGGCTGTTTCGGCGGCAGTTAACGGCGGAGTGTATTATAAGCCATATTTAGTGGAAGAGATTTATTCCGAAAATCAAACAGTTAGCAAATTTTATCCGACTGCAATGCAGCGTGTGGTTAGCGAAAAAACTTCGCGGACTGTTGCAGGGTATTTAGAAGATGTTGTTTCAAACGGTAGTGGCAAACAGGCATTTATTTTAGGTTACAGAGTTGGTGGAAAAACAGGTACGGCACAAAAATATGAAAATGGGCATATATCCGTAGGCAAAAATATTATGTCGTTCATAGGTTTTTTCCCTGCAAATAATCCAAAATATCTTGCTTTGGTCGTTGTAGATGAGCCTGTTGGCGGTGCGTATGGTTCCACAGTGGCTGCCCCCATTTGTAAAAATGTTTTCAATCAAATAATAAATGTAAAAAATATAAAAAAAATTACGTGAGAAAGAGGTAGAATGATGAAATTAAATATGCTAATAGCTCAAATAAGATGTGAATTATACGGTAATACCGATTGTGACATAGAATATCTTTGTTTAAATAGCAAAAAATGCAGAAAGGGGAGTGTCTTTTTCTGCATGAAAGGCAATAACATAGATGGTTCCGATTATATTGACGAAGCAATAGCTAACGGTGCCGTCGTTATAGTTGCGGATCGTAAATTAAACGTAAAAATTCCGCTTGTAATTGTAAAAGATGTGCGCAAGACTATGGGGATTATGTGCAACATTTTTTACGATAGTCCGCAAAAAAAATTAAAAACAGTCGCCGTTGTGGGAACAAACGGAAAAACAACCGTGTGCGAGCTTATATCCAACGTAATGAATTCGGCAGGTATTAAATGCGGAAGCATAGGTACAATGGGCGTAAAATACGGAGATTACTTTATAAAAAACTCATTAACTACGCCCGATACAACCGATTTATACGAGTTGATGTATAAAATGGTTCAAGAAAACGTTAGAGTTGTTTGTATGGAATTATCTGCGCATGCAATTTATTATAAAAAAGCAGATTTTCCTTTTGATATCACTGTTTTTACAAACTGTTCTCGTGATCATCTTGATTTTTTTAACGACGAGCAAAGTTACGCGATGGTAAAGCTTAGTGCTTTTAGCAAGAAAAATTCAAGAATTTCGGTGGTTAATTTTGATGATGCTTTGGGACAGACTATTTACGTTAAACGTTCTGGCGGTACGATTTCATACGGATTGATTAATCCTGCCGATGTTTTTGCCGTTGATTTAGACGAAGATGAAAGCGGTAGTCGGTTTGTAATGAATTTATTTGACTGTTTGTATGATATAAAAAGCTCGCTTATTGGAAAATTTAACGTGTACAATATGCTTGCGGTGGCAACAACTTGTGCCTTGCTCGGTGTAAAAACCGATTTTATTGCAGATAAACTAAATTTGTTAAAACCGATTAACGGACGAATGGAAAGGGTTATTGAAAATAGAAATATTTTTATTGATTACGCCCATACGCCCGAGGCTTTAAAAAATGCTTTACTTTCTTTGAGTGAGATAAAAAAGGATAAAAAGCTTATTTGTGTTTTTGGCTGTGGTGGCAACCGCGATAAAGGGAAACGTGCTATAATGGGCAAAGTTAGTGGTGAATTTGCGGATTTTACAATAATAACAACTGATAATCCTCGGTTTGAAGATGAGTCAGCTATTATAAGACAAATTGAAAAAGGGATCCGTAAGGTTACCGATAAATACATAACGATTTCCGACCGCAAAAAGGCAATAGAATACGCTTTAAGCATTTGTTCGACAAGCGATTATGTGTTAATTGCGGGAAAGGGTAGCGAGGAATATCAAGAAGTAATGGGATTAACTCATTATTATTCAGATAAGGAAACTGTTTATACTGTTATTGAAGGACAAAATGAATGATTTTAAAATATCTTTAATGGCGTTTATATTTACTGCCATAACAGCCTTGGTTGTAGGGGCATTGGTTATACCTATTTTAAAAAAGCTAAAAGCAGGGCAAAATATTTTAGGTTATGTTGATAACCACGCAGGTAAATCAGGAACAACCACCATGGGCGGCATTATTTTTTTTATTGCGCTTTTATTAAGTTGTGTTGTTTTTATACGCTCTTTAAACGGCTACGTAAAAATAATTGTGGCAGTCTCATTTGCTTATCTTGTAGTTGGTTTTATGGATGATTATATAAAAATACGCTCTCACAAAAACGAGGGCTTAACTGCATTGCAAAAACTTTTTTTCCAATG
Organism: uncultured Acidiphilium sp.; assembly: GCA_964585955.1. Classification (GTDB taxonomy): domain Bacteria; phylum Bacillota; class Clostridia; order Christensenellales; family Borkfalkiaceae; genus HGM11416. The sequence continues at coordinate 3,727 of CAZPFZ010000074.1, read as the reverse complement.
TGCGATCGCCCTTATTGTTGCGTCTTTTTGTTATTTGAGGGGGCAAACTGTCTTTTTTATTCCTTTTTTAAACAAGTTTATAAATCTTGGAATCGGTGGTTTTTTCTTGATTTTTTTTGTGTTTATCGCAACAACAAATTGCGTAAATTTAACAGATGGATTAGATGGGCTTGCCGGCGGAGTGAGTTATGTTTTTTTAATCTTATTTTTTATTCTTATACGTGTACAAACTTTTGTTTTTAACTCGAACTATATTTTGCCTGAGGAATGTAATAATATCGCTTTAATTTGTTTAATGCAAGCAGGCTCAATAATAGGCTTTTTAATATATAATACATTTTCGGCAAGTATTTTTATGGGGGATACGGGGTCGTTGTATCTTGGCGCTTTTATAGCTTGTGCGGGAATATTTAGCGGAAATACTTTGTTTATTCCATTTTTCGGCGTTATGTTTGTTGCATCGGGTATATCTGTAATTTTACAAGTTGTACATTATAAAAGGACTGGTAAACGCTTGTTTTTAATGGCACCGCTACATCATCATTTTGAATATAAGGGATATAGCGAAAGCAAAATTGTGTTTGTTTATAAATTCATTACGCTTTTATGTGGCTGCTTGTCTATAATTTCCGTATTACTAAATGTATAAAAAGTTAAAAAGATAGTGCATACAAGCGCAATTTTCAGCATATTGATAATTAGTAAAAAATGCAGTTTATAAACAAACAGAGGGTTTTATGTTTTTTGCGAACAACAGTTTTTTATCGGTAGGTATTTCAAAAAGTGGTTATGCTTGTACGCTTGCTTTGCTTAAACGAGGCGCAAAGTGTTATATTTATGATGATGCTTTAAATGATGAAACAAATGTGTTATATGGCGAGCTAATAAGTAAAGGCGCTATAAGCGTTAATAAAGATGATTGCGAAAAAACGGTAGCGGAAGTTGATGTAGTTGTATTAAGCCCGGGTGTGCCTATCGATAGCGAAATTCCTTCTTTGGCATATAAGTCGGGAAAATTTGTTACGGGCGAGTTGGAAATGGGCTACAGAATGTTGTTGGCACCTATTATTGCCGTAACGGGAACAAACGGAAAAACAACTACATGTACATTAATTAACGAAATATTTAATCATGCAAAAATAAAAAGCCATATTGCGGGTAACATAGGTACGCCGTTATGTTCGGTATGCGATAGCACCGATTGTTTTACGCCGTGCGTGGTTGAGGTTTCAAGTTTTCAATTAGAAACGGTTAGTACGTTTATGCCACATATTGCTTGTGTGTTAAATATAACGCCGGATCATCTTGATAGACATTATAATATGCAAAACTACATCTATTTAAAGTCAAGAATACTTATGCAAATGCATGAAAGCGAATACGCTGTTTTAAACGCTGATGACGAAACCGTTTGCTCTTTTGCAAAACTTACTAAAGCTAAAAGCATTTTTTTCTCTCGCAATAAAAGGACAAACGGTGCATATCTGCAGGGCGGAAGTATTTTTTACAATGAAAGCGAAATATGTAAAAGTGATGAACTGTTACTAAAGGGTAATCACAATATTGAAAACGTTCTTGCTTGTGTATGCGTCGCTAAATTATGTAATATAGAAAACGATATAATAAAAGAGGCTTTATGCGGATTTGTAGGCGTTAAACACAGACAGGAAAAAATAATCGAACGTAATGGCGTAACTTACATAAATGACTCTAAAGCAACAAATCCCGATTCTGCTTTAAAGGCAGTTGATTCATTAGAAGGGAATATAATTCTCCTTGTTGGTGGTATAGATAAAGGCGCGGGATATGAAGACTTTTTTGAAAAACTCTTTTTAAGCGGTAAGATAAAAATGCTTGTTATATATGGTCAATCTCGCAAAAAATTGTATGATTATGCCGAACAAGCAGGTATTAAAAATGTGTGTGTCTGTGTCGAGTTCGATAGGGCGGTTAAATCAGCTTTTGAAGCAGCTGTCAGCGGCGATACCCTTTTGTTAAGCCCTGCTTGTTCGAGCTTTGATGAGTTTAAGGGATATGAAGAACGTGGCGAGAGGTATACTCGACTTATAAGTCAGCTTGCTAATGATAATGAATAAAAAACGATATATCAATGGAGTAATAGGCGGAGAAAAAGTGACGTTATTTGCGGTAAAAACAAATAAAAATAAAGATTATTTTATCACGATATGCGTTGCCTTTTTGTGCTTATTCGGGATGTTGTTTGTATATTCAGCATCTAATTATAATGCATTCGTTTTATATAACGATAGTTACTATTTCTTAAAAAAACAAATAATAGGTTATATCATTGGCGGTATTGCGTATGCATTTATGAGTCACATAAACTATAGAGTGTTAAAAAAATACGCCTTATCTTTTTATATTGTTTGCGCAATATTGCTTGCGTTAGTGCTTACGCCTTTAGGGTTAGAAGTATACGGTGCGAAGCGATGGCTAGGTATTGGAGGTTTTTCTATACAGCCTTCTGATCTTGCAAAATTTGCTTTGGTATTGTTTATAGCTACATATTTTTCGAGCGATATGTTGCGTGCTACAACAGTTAAAGGTTGTTTGCCGATGATTGTCGCCGGTGGGGTGTATTGTTTGCTCATTATAGCTGAACCTAATATGTCAATAACCGTGTGTGTGGGGCTGATAATGTTGGTAATGCTTTTTGCCGCAGGCATGCAACTAAAGCATTTAGCGATGCTAATGTTGCCTATAATAGCGGCATTGCCTATTTTGATAATAATCGAACCGTATAGGCTTAATCGATTGTATGCATTTTTAGATCCTTGGTCGTCGCCCAAAGGCGAAGGGTACCAACTTTTGCAGTCGCTTTATGCGTTGGGAAACGGAGGCTTGTTTGGAGTTGGTATTTTTAATTCAAGACAAAAGTTAAGATTTTTGCCTTTTGCTGAAAGTGATTTTATATTATCGGTTATCGGTGAAGAACTTGGTTTTGTCGGTATACTTATATTATTGGCGATTTGTATTTTTTTAACATCGAGAATTATTCGAGCAGGTAAAAAAAGCGGTAATTTCTTTGCATATTTGCTTTGCGTTGGTGTTTCGGCTACGTTTATTGTGCAAATTGCGGTAAATGCATTAGTTGTTACTGGGAGTATTCCTCCAACCGGAGTACCTTTCCCGTTAATAAGTAGTGGTAATACGCAAATCATCGTATACCTGGCTTCATTCGGGTTGGTTCATGGGATTTCTGCTGAATGAGTGTTGTTTAAATAATAAAAAATCAATAAACCTAATAAAAGCCGTTTGCATAAAATAGTATGTACGGCGGTTTTTTTATGGCAAAATTTATAATCGAGGGTGGTAAACGATTAAACGGAGAAATTGAAATTTCTGTTGCTAAAAATGCATGTTTACCGATTATTGCTTGTTCGGTCCTTTTTCCGTATCGAATAACGCTTTTTAGCGCACCTAAAATAATAGATGTTTCGGTTATGGCGCAAATAATAGAAGATCTTGGCGGACAGTACCAATTTAATGAACAAGGATTATATTTAGATTGCCGTACTATAAAAAAAATTCATCCAAGTTCGGATATATGCGTAAAAGCAAGAGCTTCTTTTTTTACGGTAGGGGCGCTTCTCGGTAGATTTAAAAAGGCGATTATGTGCTACCCGGGCGGATGTTCGATCGGCATTCGCCCTGTGGATATTCATTTAGATTGCCTTAAAGCGCTTGGCGTAAAAATAGTAAAACA
>CAZPFZ010000073.1:0-7204 GCA_964585955.1 uncultured Acidiphilium sp. | reverse complement strand
ACGGTTTATTTGTTGCGGCAATTAAAAACAAAATGTTCTTTTTATCGCCTTTATATTCATCAATACCTTGCAATTGCGCTAAAAATTCAGAACGCAACTGCCTTGCGTATTGCGACTTTGTTGACTTTGGAGAGATGGAATCCATTTCGTCAAAATAAATAACAGCACAAGGGAAGTTTCTTGCTTGAGCAAACAAAGCGCGAACTGCTTTTTCGGTATTGCCGACGCCTTGGTGCAATAAATCTGATGGCTTAACAGAACAAAACTTAGCGCCTATTTCGTTGGCAATAGCTGCGGCAATCATGGTTTTGCCCGTTCCCGGAGGTCCGTATAAAAGCACTCCGCCGCCGCTCTTTTTAACGTATCCTTCAAAAAATTCGGGATGCATAAGCGGAAGCAATACTTTAACGCGAACAACCTCTTTTACATTTTCAAGCCCTGCTATATCGGTAAATTTTATACTCGGCAAGCTATCCCAATCAAACCTAAATTCGCTGTTGTCGCCGCCGATAACCTTATCTTCCGGCAAAGAGCCATCAGCGTTTAATTTTTTATTAAACAAATCCGAACCGCCCTTGCCGAGAGTATCATTTTTGTTCGTGTTATTATTTGTAAAACCGTTGTTTGAATTAAATCCGCAATTGTTATTTTCGCTATTACCCGAAAAAGAGTCTGTTTTAGGTGGATTATCTAAATCAACAACCACGGGAATATCTTCGGCATCTATTGTGGCAATTTCTTTATCGGAGGGCACTTCTAACCGAGCAACCCTTTTTGACTGCATTGTTACTGTGTTTTCAAAAAGGTTGCGCACATCGCGCCCGTTGCCGAAGTTTTTATCGCGTTTAGCGTAAACCGCCGTAAAATATGCAAGCAGTTTGCTCTTTGCCGCATCGGTAAGATAATATTGATTTTTAAGACAAAGCCCCGCAAAAATTTTATAAAGTTCATCCCCCGAATAATCATCAAAACTCATATACGTTTTAAAGCGTGATTTTAACCCCGGATTGGACTCTATAAAATTATTCATTAAATTTTCGTACCCGGCAACAATAACAACTAAATCCGAACGCTTATCTTCCATTTCTTTTAAAACGGTGTCTATTGCTTCTTGTCCGAAATCGGAGCCGCCCTCCTTGGCAAGCGAATATGCTTCATCTATAAACAACACGCCGCCGTAAGCCTTTTTTAAAGCTTCACGCGTTTTTATTGCCGTTTGTCCTACATACCCTGCGACTAAATCGCTTCGATCAACCTCTACAAGCTGACCTTCGCTTAATATGCCCAAAGCACAATAAATTTGCGCCATAAGGCGCGCAACGGTGGTTTTACCCGTTCCGGGATTGCCCGTAAACACAAGGTGGTAAGACATATCCGGCGTTTTTAAACCGCGTTCTTTACGCAATTTAAATACGTTAATTTGATCAACCCAATCAAGAACTTGTTGTTTTACGCGTGATAATCCCACTAACGAATTGAGTTGATTTAAAGCTTCTTCAAGCGAAATTTTCTCATTGTTTTTTACAACTATATTCGATGAATCGTCTGAGGTATCCGAATCGGACGTCTTTTTTTGAGGAACTTCAATACCATCGGCAAAACCTAAAATGCTTTTAGCGCGCATAAAACGAGCTTTTTGCAATTCGCCCTCGCTCGACTTTGCCATTTTAAGCATTTGTTCAGCGGCAAGCATATAATACCGCTTGGCAAGTATTTTATCACCCTTGGCTAAACAATCCTTTGCTTTTGAATAATATAGGTTAAAAGTTTCGTTAATTAAATTTATATCTTCCATAATTATTTCACTTGTTGTTATTTTTTTGTAAATGTTAAAATTGTTGTGCGCTTTATTTTTATTAAACCGTCTGCTTTGATGTAAAAAAACAAGAGAAAAGCGCGATAATCGACTTATACGCGGACTTTTCTCTTGGTTTAGTTAATCATTCTTTCGCTTTTAAGCGGCAATTTTTATTGCAAAGACGCACTTGCGCCCGCTTGTTTTAAAAGAGAAATAAATTTATCCGCTTGTTTTTTGGTTTTAAAACCACCTATAACCCCTAAACGTTCAACTGCACTTTTGGCCTCTACAAGTCCCATTCCGGTTGCTTCTCTTACAACTTTTATTACTGCAATCTTATTATTCGTCGGTCCAAAATTATTTATTTTTACGAAAAATTCTTCCTGCGATTCTTTTGCCGAGTCGTCATTGCTATCTACCTGTTCAGATTTTTTAGCCGAAGTTTTAACGATTGGTTGATTTACGTCTTCGTTATCATCGTCATCTGAATCGTTGTCGTAATAACGCGCTTGCGTTTTACGTTTTCCGTGTTTTTGTGAATAATCGTAATCGTCGTCTTCGTCGTCATATTCATAGCGGTGTTTTTCGACATTTTCGATTCTTTCTATTCTACTTTCTATAAAGTTAAGCAACTGCTGAACTTTATCAACTTCGGCTTTTGCTTTAGATGTAGAATTGCCTAAGCGCTCATTAATTTCTTCTAAATCTGCAGAACAATCAATATAATAATCGCTCAAACACTGTTCGGTTTCGACAATATCTTCTTCCATCTGCTTTAAGTCTCTGTTAAGTTTTATAAACACTAACTGTTTATTTTTTCTTAACGGGTAACTTACAAGCGAATAAATTGCCCAACATAAGCAATATATAGGCGAATAAAGCGCGGCATACGCCACCAAACACACACCGACCAAAACTACTATTTCGGCAACGCCTTCAAACGGACCGCATTTGGTAAATAGTAAATATCCCACAAATCCCATTGCTAAAAGTAACAGTACGGCAAGGATTTTTTTAATAAATCCGGGCAAATATGTAAATACCGTTACAGGCAAATTCATTTTATCGGCATTATATTTGGATAATTTATCTAAACACGCCTCTTTTTCTTGAATACTTTGGAGTCGTAAATTTAAATATTCTTGCTCTTCTTGTTTTAAAAGTTGAACTTCTTCGGGCGATAAAGGTTCTTTTTTTTCGACCGCTTTGTATAAAGAATCCTTCCTTTTTTGAGTTAAATCTCTTTTTGAGAGCAATTCTCTTTCTTCTTCGGAAAGTTTATTTTTAAAGTCCAAATCGTAATCGGCACGCTGAATTTTCATGGTTTCGAGCTTTTGAACTTCGCTATTGCATTTATCTAACTCTTTTTCTATAACGGCTCTTTCACGGCATAAATTGTTATGCAATTCTTCGCACTTTTCTTTAACCAAACGCGAAATCGTGATAAGTTCACTGCGTAATTCATCCGAAGCATTGTTTAAAGCACAACTAAAATCTCCGCCGTCGGCATCAATGCTCTTTTTTAAGTTAAGAAATCTACGCTCTTCTTTTAAAATAGCCTTATTGCCCATTACCTCTTGCTCTTCGCGCGCAATATCCGTTCTGTAACGGTGAATATAATCGTTAAGTTCGTTATACGAGTCAAACGAGTTTTGCAACAAGAATTTTGCAAAATTTGCATGTGCAACAACTTCACGCGGCAAATCTTTGTGCGCCGATATTACGTCATCGTAAAAATGCTCATATTCCGGCAATGCGTTTTCGCACAAAGAAATAATTCGTTCGTCGCATTCAGAACTGATACGAGTTATAAAATGGCTTATTTCATAAGTATTATATTTACTTGCGTATTTATAATTTTGGCTTTTTCTTAATTTTAATAAAATAGTGTAAGAATTTTTGATTTCCGGCAAAGCGTTTTGTATTTTTTGAACAAAGTTATTATCGTTTTTACAGTTATATTCGCAAAGCAACTGACCTTTCCAAGCGTTTGCGTTTTCGGGCTGACTATCTAATATTTGACCATAAATTTTTTCAGCTTCTTGAAAATTTTCAACTTCGAGTTGCTGCGCTGCCCTTAAAAGCAATGCCTCTACGGTAGGGCCTTCAGATATAGTTTCCTTCCCTCTTATTTCTGTAAATTTGGTATTCACTTGCGCAGAAAAATTGCGCTGCATTTCTTCAAACGCCTGTTTTTGTCTTTCAGCTGCCTCTTTTTCTTTAAGTGATGCCCTTGCGGCTTCTTCTTCTTTTCTTTTTTTAGCCTCAGGCGTATGTTTTTCAACAAAGGAAATGACACGTTCGAGTCCGTTAAGCCCACTTATGTCTATGCCTTGAATTTTACCCTTTTTACCCGGCAATTTTTCAATCGGCTTCCTGTTATACACTATAGTTATACTGTCGCTTTCCTTTTGATCGTCACGCACGAGTTTTAAAAAACGCGAATATTCGTTTTTAACCCACTTGGTATTCAAATATTCTTCATTGCTGCAAACAACAAGCATACATTCAGAAGAATAAAGAGCATGCAAAATATGCGCTTCGTAATCAGCTCCTGTTTGGTCGACAATCTCACGTTCGGAAAAGAAAGGTTTAAAACCTTTATTTCTTAATTCAAAATACAAATCGTCGGCAATTTTATAATCGGCGGTTTTATTTTTTTTCTCGTCCTCTTCGCTTACCTTAACACAAATAAAGCAGTCGTAATCCAATCCTGTTTTTTCAATTTCGGCAAAAGCGTTATTAATATAGTCAATTTCTTCGGCGTTCTTTTCGTAAACCTGCCTTTGCGCCTGATTAGTATTTTTGATTGCCTTTATATAATTGATATTATCTTTAAAAGATTTAAGCCTTGCATCGTATGTACTAAAACAAATGGGCTGCATTCGACCTTTGACTTCATCTTTTAAATACTGCACTTTAAATTCAGCTAACGCCATGCCGAAATATGCAGTGGCTTCTTCGGGAGCGCATTCTGCGGCGCGAGCATACGCTTGATAGGCTTTATCGAAATCACCGGAAAGCAACAATGTATCGCCCTGTGTAATAAACGCACGCGCATCATTGTTGATAGTGTTTTGCGGAACAACGCGTTTTTCAAGACAACACTCACATTCCACAACACCGTTTTCGGAATTTGCGCTATTTAACTTATTGCCGCAGCCTATACACGCAAATAATATATCTTCCATCTTTAACTTCTCCTTCAGAATTAACTTTTTAATTCATTCTCTTCTTTATTTCCTCAATCTCTTTGTCAATCATTTGCTTAGTTATATTGTCGCTTACGGCTTCGTTATCCATAAGCGAATTAAGTTCGGCATTATCGCTTGCGGTACCAGGATTAAGCGTTGAAAAGGTGGACGACGTTTCGTCCATAAACTCTTCCATGCGCTCGGCTTGCATTTCAACGCCCGTCATAGCCTCGGCAAACTGCTTTTGAACTTTCATAAAGTCTTTTTCTTTCGAGATCTTCATCATATCTTTAGAAAGCGTTTGCATACCTTTTAAAAAGTCGGCTGTCATGTTGGTCATGTCCTTCATTTGCAAGGTTATTTCAAAATTAAGCTTCATTTCGTAAACTTTGCGCTGTTGGGCAATAGTCATTTTTAAACCCGACAAAGCAAGATTGTACTGTGCGGTCAAGCCCTTTTGTTTAGCTTGTTTACCTGCTTCGATATAACCCTTTTTTTGCTCTTCGAGCTTAGCAATTTGTTTGTTCATTGCATTAAGGGTTTTGTTTATCATCATCTTTTTTTCAATATCTTTTTTAGAAACCATTGGCATAATCATCTCTCCTCGTTCTTAGCCGAATCTTCCTTTGTCAAGTCTGAAAACATTTCTTGCTCGTTGGCAACCATATCTTCCTTTTCAAGCTGAGCAAGTAATTCATTATCTGCATCACTTATGCCGTAAATGTTCTTATTGGGTTCATCCATCTCATCAAAACCTTTAAAAATATCATCGACTTCGGTAAGAGTATCTTCGGCAATATTACGTTTGTTAAGCGTTTTGGTTAAATAGGCTTGCAAGCCCTTTTTATCTTTAAACAAGCCGCCCAAAGACTTCTTAGACGTATCTGTAAAGAATGAGTTATCGTCTATTGCGATTTTTAATCTATTTAATAATTCGATGTTCTTCATAAGATACATCGAACGGCGAACGCTTTGTTCACGCTCGTTTTTTAATGCGTTTATTTTTTTGACATAAAAGAGCCTGATTTCTTTACTCGTCTCTTTTCTGCACTTTTCCATCAAAAGGTCACTTTGCTTTTGCTTTTCTAAAAGTTCGTCCTCGGTGTTTTTCACTTCGTTTTCGAGCTTGCAAATAGCTTCTACTACGTCTCCTCTTGTCAATCTGTCGTATTTTGATTTAAACGGCCACATTGTTCATTTTACCTCTAAATATATTTATAATTTTCAAGTAAGCAGGCTTTTTTATAGACGAGCATTACGTTCTTCTACACACGCCTTTAAATCTCTAAAAATTCCTTCAAGCTTTTTAGAACCTTCTGCTCCTACTTTGTTAGCTTCTATTCTTAAATCGTCTATAAGGTTTTTAATCTTTTTATCTGCTTCTTTAACCTTGGGGTTATCCGAAGCTACCAAAAATTTAAGCTTTGTTTGAAGATCTTTAAGTTTTTCTGTGAGTTCGTCGTTACCTTCTACAAAAACGATAATTACATTTATTGCTTTTTCGTTGCTTTCGATAAGATCTCTATCCTCGGCTACACCCTTTGCGGTGTTTTTCTTTTTGCCGAAAAGATTGCTAAAAAATGACATATTATTATTCCTCCTCTCGTAAACGGATTTATTATTATTTTTTTTTATTTTTTGGGCAACCGTTTTAAATTTAAATTTAGGGCAACGGCTTTAAAATATTTTATGTTGCCTTAATAATTATAATTACGCAGTTGCCCCGCGTGTTATATTTTATTTTTGCAATTTTTTGCCGCAGTTAGAACAAAATGCCGCATCAAACGCATTAGTCTTTCCACATTCAGGGCAAATAATGGGTTCTTTAGTTAATTTTTTGCCGCAACGAGGACAGAATTTATCGCCAGGCTTATATTCGCTGTTACAATCGGGGCAAATAAGTTTTTGCGGCTTTTCTTCGGGGGCGGAAGTATTTGGCTTACCGATAACCTTCATTACATCGTAATAAGCCTGCCTATCTTGAAGTTCGAGCTGTTTTAAATATTTATCGCGTTCCCACTCTTTATCGCTTAAACGCTCGATATTTTTGTAATGTTCTTTTAATTTTTCTTGTTTGCTCTTTTCAGCGGCAGATTCTTCGATTGCTTGTATGTCGGTATCATCTACAACAATTTGTCTTATAACAAAATCAACCAACTTTATTCCGCGATTTTTTTCAAATGTTTGGTTTAAAATAACACCGACTTTCGAG
>CAZPFZ010000072.1:0-7217 GCA_964585955.1 uncultured Acidiphilium sp. | reverse complement strand
ATCCAAACCTTTCAAATATCGTTTACGAACTTATAGCCCAACTTAAAAGTGCAAAGGTTACTCCGCAAGATATACAAAAAGCCGCCGAGTTTACCTCCGGCAATTTAAAACATAAATTGCAAGACATTTATATTGTTTTTTCCGAATACGAGCGCTTTATCGAACAAAACTGTTTAACAGACGGGAATAATAGGCTTTCTGCGTTGCCCGCTTTTTTTGATCTCGATGACGATATACGTTCCGAAGAGGTTATAATTGCGGGTTTTCCATCGCTTAATAAAACGCTGTGTCGCATTTTTCAGTCGATTTGGCGCAATGCTAAAAATGTAGATTTTGTTCTTGCTGCGGGAAAAAACGAAAAGGTTTACGCAAACGAAACGTTTAACTTTGCAGTAAGCCGGTTTAATCCGGAAATTGTTGAAATCGCATCGCCTTTAGAACGTCAAAAACTTATTAACGGGCTGTTTAATCCTGATTTTAAGCGTGAAGATTTTACAAAAAGCAATAAAGTGAGTGTTTATCGTGCTCGCAATACAATAGAGGAAGTCGAGTACGCCGCAAGACTTATTTGCAAAAACGTGCGTGACGGGGCAAAATATAAGCACTTTGCAGTTTGTGCCGAGGATATAGCCCCCTACGAACTCACAATAAAACGCGTTTTTTCCGATTACTCGATTCCCGCGTTTTTCGATACAAAGCGCGATCTATCTAAGCACCCTTTAACGGAATTTGTTTGTTTGCTCATAGATGCGGCAAGGTATAATTACGAACCGTCAAAAATTATAGAGCTCGTAAAAAGTCCGCTCTTTACAGACGATAAGACTTTATCGGATAATTTTGAAAACTATTGTTTAAAGTACGCATTAAATCGCAAGACAATGCGTTCTCCTTTTGTTTTTAAAGAGGATAATTACGAAGAATACGAATATATCCGCGCTCGCGCGGTTGCCGCGATAGATTTGTTTAAAGGGTGTAAACTTTTTAAAGATTACGTTTGCGTTATAACGCAAATCTTGCACGATTTTAACATTGAGCAGCAATTAAAAACGCTTGGTGATAGACTTAATGATGGTAAAAATGCAGAACTTGCCGCATATAACGAGCAAGCAGAAGAAAAATTTTTGCAGGTTTTAAACAATGCCGCTGAAATTTTAGGCGATAAAAAAATGCCTATAGCCGAGGTTAAAAACGTTATTTTATCTGGCATGGCGGCGTGTAAAATATCGATTATTCCCATGTACGACGACTGTGTTTTTGTCGGTGATTTTCGTGCGGTAAAATATAACGAATACAAAAATATTTTTGCGCTCGGCATGAACGACGGCGTTCCGTCGGTAAAAATGGACAGCGCGTTACTGTGTGATCGCGATATTGTAAAAATGGAAAGCGTTCACGTTTTGGTTGAACCAAAAATAAAAGAGGTAAACAGGCGCGGACGCGAAACCGTTTGCATGGCATTGGCGTCGTTTACCGATCATCTTTATTTGTCTTGGGCAACAAGCGATACTGAAGGCTCAAAGCGCGATTATTCAGAGATAATTAAGTATATTATAAAGATTTTTCTTGCTAAAGACGAAAGCGCTAATATAAACAATTACATTGCCGATAGCAAGTCTAACAACGATTTTGCTATAAAAGACGGAACTGTTCGCGGAAAAACATATTTAGCTTTGCCGTATATGACCGAGCGAAGTTCTGCTTTTGCGTTTGCTCGTGAATTTAGTGCGTACAAAGAGGGCGAGCGTGAAGATTTTACCGTTCCCGGTTCCTATTTTGCAGTTATGCAAGAAAACGGAAAAGCTGATGTTTGCCGTAATATTTTGCATTCTGCCAATAATGAGGTAGGGTATTATACCGAAGGTGTAAATTATGCCGAAAAAGGGCTTTCGGCTACCGCAATAGAGGGATATTTTTTCTGCCCGTATTCAAACTTTTTGTCGCGTGGTGTTAAATTAAAGGAGCGCGAAGAAAGCAATATAAAGGCAAATACCATAGGTAATATGATTCACGAGGTTGCCGAACGTTTTACCAAAAAAGCGGATTTTTACGGTACCGAAGAAAAAGCACGTAAACTTGCCGAAACTCTTTTTGAAGAAATTACCGCCCAAGACGAATATTCAAGGTATACAAAAAGCGCAAGCGGCATTAAAATTTTTGAATATATCCGCCGCGAAACAGTGCGTTTTTGTTTAACTTTATATAACGGATGTTTTCACTCGGCATTCAAGCCGCAGTATTTAGAAGTGTCTTTCGGTAGCGGTTTAAAGGCGCCAATTACAGTTCAAACGCGTTACGGTAGCAAAAACGTCATCGGTAAAGCGGATAGAATAGATGTATGCGACGATAAAATGTGTATAGTTGATTATAAAACAGGTGCAGTGCGCGGCTCGGATGAGGAAAATTTGTTTATGGGTAAAAAGTTACAGTTATTTCTTTACGCTAAAGCTTTTTCCGATAAATATCAAACGGCAGGTGTGTATTATTTCCCCGTGGCGGATGAATTCGGCAAGGAGGATGAACCTTTTGTAATGTCAAAGAAAGGCAAGACTTTGGCTGATTTTAACACGGCAAGCTTAATAGACGATACCATTACGCCTGAAAATGCAAAAGGGATGTATATTTCTGCAAATCTTACGGCTAAAAAGGATGGCGGATTTAAATATCCTAACGGTTTGCTTACTGCCGACGAATTCACGGCTTATCTCGATTATGCTGAAAAAATCGCAGCCGAAGGCATATCCGAAATCAACGACGGCGTTATTGTTCCGTCGCCTTGCGATAACGCGTGCTTGTATTGTAAATACAAAGGAATGTGCGGTTACGATAAAACATCCGATGCCCGAAAACGCAGTACATATTCAAGAATTACAAAGGGAAGTATAATTTATGCTGCTATGGGCAAAAAACAATTGCAAAATGAGGATGATAACGACGATATGGATCCGCTTTTTGATTATTCCGGCGATGACGGAGGTGATTGGTAATGTTAACCCCAAAACAGCAACAGGTTATAAATTTTAATAAGGGTAATATTCTTGTTTCGGCATCGGCTGGTAGCGGAAAAACCTTTGTAATGGTAAAAAGAATTTTGCGGCTTATAATAGAAGAACACGTTAACGTGGACGAAATTTTATGTGTGACCTTTACCGTGTTAGCCGCAAACGAAATGAAACAAAAAATTAACGATGCAATAGTCGATAAAATCAAGGAGTGCGAAGACACAGAAGATAAAGTGCATTTGTTAAAGCAGTTAGACCTTTTGCCTACCGCTTCTATATCGACTGTCCATGCGTTTTGCAAGTCGCTTATAAGCGAATTCTTTTATGCGGCAGGTGTAGATCCTTCATTTAAAATTGCAAGCGATGTAGAGTGCGAAAAGCTTGTTAAACGTGCTATAGACCGACTTTTTGAAGATTTATACGATAAAGACGACCAAGATTTGAATACTTTATTGCCAATATTTTTTAAAGGCCGAAGCGATAGCAAGTTAAAGGAAAAAATAAAGGACGTATATTATAAAATAATAAGTGAAGCCGATCCTGAAAAGGTTTTAAAAGACGGTGAGTTTTATTATACCGAAGAAGGCGTTGAAAGCATCTTAGACGAACTCAATCAAATGCTTCACTCCGAAATGACCGCTTTTGCCGATAGAATGGTTATTTATGCCGAACATTTTGCCGGGTTTACCGACTTTGAATTGTATCTTGCCGATATTATATCCGAGCTGTATTCTGCGGCGAGTGGTGAAACATTAGAGCAAACTTTAGCTAACATAGACGGTTTAACAATTAAAAAGCCCAAAAAAAAGCCGAGTATAAAAGACGAAAAATATACAATGGCTAATATGTATGCCGAAATAGTTTCAAAAAAGTTTTCTGCTTTTAAAAAGGCAAAAAAGACCGAGTACGCAAGTTGCGATATAGAAAAAGAAAAGTTCTTTGCTCAAAAAAACATTGTAGTATATAAGGCATTTTCAAATCTTGTTGTGCAGTTTATGCAGTATTATAAGCAGGAAAAACAGGATGAAAACCTCTTGGATTTTTCCGATTTAGAGCATATTACGTTAAAGCTTTTGCAAAATGAAGAAATAAAACAGGAAGTCCGTTTGCGCTTTAAATACATATTTACCGACGAATATCAGGATACAAGCGGCGTTCAAGAGGAAATATTGTCGGCTGTATCCGACTGCAATTTGTTTATGGTGGGCGATATAAAACAAAACATATACGACTTCAGAGGATGCGATTCTTCTATTTTTGCCGGAAAAAAGAAGACTTTTTTGTCCGATTCGAGCGGCGTTGTTGTCGATCTCGATCAAAATTTTAGGAGTTCGAGTGCTGTAATAAATGCCGTAAACAATGTTTTTACGGGTGTAATGACCGAAAAATGTTGCGGCGTAAATTATGCTGAAAACCCCATGATTTTCGGTGCCGATTATTCGCCTTGCAGCGGCGAGGTTAAATATTATGCCGTTGAAAAATGCGTTAAAGAGGATGTTTTTCCCGAAGGCGTTTACAGTGTTGTTAAGCATTTAAAAAACAACGAAAGCAATACTTTTTTTGCCGAGGGTGCGTTTATTGCAACGCTTATAAACCAATTGGTCGGCAAGCAAATAGAAATTGGTTCGGGCGGTAAAACAAAAAAATTAGAATACGGCGATATTGCAATTTTATTGCGTAACGCAAATTCGGTCGGCGACGATTACGCAAAAGAACTTATTGCGTCCGGTATTCCCGTTTCGGCTAATTCAAAAACAAGCATAGGCGAGTACGGTGAAATAGCATTTTTGGTCGATTTAGTCAAACTAATATCCTGTTTTAACCAAGATATTCCTTTGGCAAGCGTGTTAAAAAGCCCCATTGGCGGATTAACCGATGCCGAATTGTTTGCAATACGTAAGGCTTACGATAAGGTAAGTTTTGTAGATGCCTATCGCAGTTATTGTACCGAAAAAGACGATGATTTGTCTGATAAGCTAAAAAAATTCGACGAATATTTTGCTCATTTGCGTTTAAGGGCAGATTTTATGCCTTGCGATGAGCTTTTAGCCTCGGTTATTAGGGAAAATGCCATAGATGTAAAAGTTCTTGCGTCAAAAACGGGCGAACTTAAGCTTGCAAGAATAAACGCTTTTATATCGGCATCGGGTGCTAAGGGCAAAACCGCTAAGGAATTTGCCCAAGAAATGTCTGCCGTTATACGCAAACTTACCGTTAATTACGATGACGATAACGCCGTAAAAATTATGAGTGTGCACGCCTCAAAGGGGTTAGAATATCCCGTTGTTATTCTTGCCGGCACAATAAAAGAGTTTAATGATACCGATAAAGCCGGTAATTTTATTTACGACAGAAAATTCGGTGTTGCCATGAGTTATTACGATCCGCAAGAAATGATTGTCAACAAAACTGCGTTTATAAGATATATGCGCAAAAAACTCATACGCAACTCGCGTGAAGAAGAGGCAAGAATTTTGTATGTTGCAATGACGCGCGCAAAGCATAGCTTATATATTACCGGCGAATACAGAAAAAATGCCGAGCATAACTTTAAAGCAAAGCATTACGATGGCGAAGGATACGATGCAAAAAGCTTCTTTGACTTTTTTGCCGAAGGCGATTTTTGCTATGAGGACATAGGCTGTTTTGAACAGTTTAGCGAAAACAAAAGAGGGCAAAAAGAGGTTATCATAAGCGAAAAAGACGAAGAGCTTGCAAGTATTATAAAAAACAATCTTTCCTTTAATTACGGTGCGGCGGGCGAAAGTTTGTTATCGGTAAAACGTTCGGTTACGGCTGCCGCGCATTTTGAAGAAGAGGACGGAATTAATTACGAACGCCGCCCGATATACGGTGCGTCCAATGCCGAAACTGGTACCGCATACCATAAATTTTTGCAATACTGCGATTTTTCTAAAGATGTCGAAAGTGAGATTAATCGACTTATAGGCGGGGATTTGTTCGTGCTGGAGGAGAAAAAACTTCTTAACACAAATAAAATGCGGCAAATATTAAGCATGGATATTTTTCGCAAAATACAAGGTTACCGGCTTTACAAGGAACAACCTTTTACCGCATTTATATCAGGCAAGCTTATAGAGCCCGATTATAACGGCGATGGTGAAGTTTTAGTTCAAGGAATAATCGATTTGCTTTGTGTTAAAGGGGACGAGGCAATAATTATAGACTATAAACATACAACAATTTCAAGTGATGAACAGTTAAAATCGATATATGCAAAGCAGCTTGAACTGTATGCTTATGCGGTAGAAAAGGTGCTTTTAAAAAAGGTAACAAAATGTTATCTTGTAAACATTTATTCTATGCACGCAATAGAGGTTGAAATTTAGCATAAAAAGTAAAAGAATGTTGTTTAAAAAATAAAATTACAGTCCATAATCAATTGCGGAGGTGATTGTTACGGACTGTTTTTTTTAATGAATTTTTCTATTTTTTAAAGGTAATAACGCAAGACGGACGTTTTGATTATATATCTTTTTGTATAACCGCGGCGTATGTTTTTTTGTGTTTTTGCACGTTAATTGTCAATTTAATTAAGCCGCAATGGGCTTTTTCTCGCTTAAAAAAAGTTATTTATTGCATTATTTGGTGCGTTGCGGCAGATTTAGCCGTTTGCTTAACGGAGTGTGAATATGTCGGTGTGCGTTTTTCTTCGGTGTTTTCGGTAGTTGCTTTTGTATGCTTTAAATTTTGTTTTATGTTTATTGTGTACGGTTGCGTGCACTTTTTAAGTTTTGTAAAATTAAAAATATATAAAAGACAAATTGCTTTGCAAAAAAACACAATGAAAGGTGTTTTTAATCAAGAAAAGGGCTGTATGTTAAGTGAAAATTGTAAAAATACTTATTCCGCAGATCTCTCACTGAAGGCAGATATATGTAATCCGTCTGTAAAAAATAACGAAAGCATAAAAAATGTTCGCCTAACAGAAGAGGTTTGCGATGAGACCGAGAATAAGCTTTCGCTACAAGTTCTTGATAAAATATGTTCAACAAACAAACCCGTTGTCGATGTGAACTTTGCATACCTAAGGCAAACGGTAAAGGCGTTAAAGAGTAAAAATCTTTCCGATGAAGACAGGCGTTTTGCCGACGATTTAGAATTATTATTGAAAAATAAAATATCTTACGAGCAAAAGGATGTAGAAAAACTTAACGATTATTTGCGTGTTTTGGTAAAAAAAGCCGTAGCTTACGG
>CAZPFZ010000071.1:0-7267 GCA_964585955.1 uncultured Acidiphilium sp. | reverse complement strand
ATATAGAAGAGCTTATACAGCACATGAAAAGTGATAAAAAAAATGAGGGCGGACTTATTTGCTTTTCTATACCTTATGGCACAAGTGGCATAAAACAGGTTTTTTATACCGAACAGCAAATTAAAACATTATTTAATTAAAAGCAAAAGGGGTTCAATTCTCTAATGCTAAGGAGATAAGATGGAAATTCTTAACGTTCAAAACCTTTCAAAACGTTATAAAAATACCGTTGCGTTAAACAGCGTTAATTTAACCTTGCAATCGGGGTGCGTAATGGGTTTGTTGGGGCCAAACGGTAGCGGAAAAACCACATTTATCAAGTGTGTTGCGGGGCTCCTTACTGCCGAAAGCGGCGTAATTCGCGTATGTGGCAACAAGGTTGGAGCTGAAAGTAAAAGTCTCACGGCGTTTTTGCCTGATAAAAACTTTTTGTGCGAATGGATGACTGTAATACAAATGCTTAATTACACGCGTGATTTTTTTGAAGATTTCAGAATGCAGCGCGCACTTATAATGATCGAAAGGTTGGGTATTAAGCAAACAGATCGCATAAAAACCTTATCAAAGGGCACAAAAGAAAAATTAGCGTTAATAATAACAATGAGTCGCGATGCGCGTTTATATATTCTTGACGAGCCTATTGCCGGGGTAGATCCCGCCGCACGCGATTATGTAATAAAAACCGTACTCAACAACTTTTCACCGGAATCGTCCGTGCTTATATCCACTCACTTAATTAAGGATATAGAAGATGTTTTAACCGACGTTGTATTTTTGCATTACGGTAATGTTGCGTTAGTCGGCAAGGTTGAAGCCTTGCGCGAACAGAGCGGCAAAACGATAGACGAGCTATTTAGGGAGAAATTCTCATGCTAAAAAATTTATATAAACACGAATTTAAAGCTTTGCTAATGTGGTTTATCCCCCTTTGGGTTGGCGTATTTGTAATCAGTGTGCTGTGTAAATTAACGTATGCGTCGGCAAGCCTAATAGATGCAGATACTTCAAGCAATATAATTAACAATGCCGCTATTATAATATGCAGTGGTTCATGTGCTCTTTGTTTTTTAGCATTAAGCGCATTGTTGTATTTAACGCTCGGTATAGTCGTCATACGTTTTTATAAAAACATCTTTTCGGGCGAGGGTTATTTCACAATGTGTATTCCCGTAACGGCAGGGCAGCACCAAGTTTGTAAAATGGTTTGCGGGTGCTTATGTATGCTCGTTTCCGTTATAGTAGGTGCTATATCGCTTGAAATATTCAGCATAGATCTCTTAGACGGACATAGTTTCTTTCAATTATTTTTTGCTTTATTTCACAATCCCGATGCCTTTAAAGTATTGTTTTTTATCGAATTACTTATAATGTTACCCGTGCTTATAATTTATAATGTATCCTATCTTTATGCAGCTGTGGTATTCGGTCAAAAATTCAAAAACAAAATAGGCGGCACTATAATATCGTATTTACTAATACATCTTATAATTAGCGTATTAATCAGCGTATTAACATTTATTGTTTCTATAATATTTACGGTTTTATCGCAACATATTCAAAATAGCAGAATAATAATGCTCGTTTTAATGGCAGGGTGTATTCTTGTTTATTCCGGCATAGCCACTGCTTTTATCTCAATAACACAAGCTCATTTAAAAAACCGCTTTAATCTTGAATAAATAGTCCTTGCTTTTATACAATAAACGGCGCATAGGCTAAATATACTTGACAAAAACGTCATAATTATTTATACTAAAATACCAAGGGTATTATGGTCGTCAAAAGCAAATAGGCTTTTTAAATTACTATTACGTCCAATAATATACCGCTTTAATTTAATAGGCGGTATATTTTTTTACAAGGTAAATAACAAGGGGTTGGCGTCATGCAACAATCACAAAAGAAATTATTATCCGTTATAATTCCATGTTATAACGTAAAAAAATTTTTACCCGTTTGTTTCGAATGTTTAACCGAGCAAACGTTTAAAGATTACATAGCAATATTTATCGACGACGGAAGCACTGACGGAACGGCAGATTTATTAAAGGATTTTTGTGAAAAAACAGGTAATGTGTTGTATTGTCAACGCAACGAGGGCATAGCAAGCGCGCGTAACCGCGGGCTCGAAATGGTCACCACGCCTTTTGTTACCTTTGTTGACTCCGACGATTATATTGCAAAAAACCATTTTATGCAACTTATGTCGCTCATATCCGAGCACGGTGCCGATATAGCCGTAACGTCATATAAAAGGGTAAAATATTCAAGCAAAAAGAAGTTATATTTTTACAGTGAAAAAAAGTGCGCCGACGAAGTTTTTGATACCATTCACGCATCGCAATTATATCTTGCTCAACGTAAATTTGATTTTTGTGTATGGAATAAGATATTTAAAACGCAACTTATTAAGCAGTTCGAACTGCGTTTTACTGAGGGCGTAAGGTACGGCGAGGAAAGTTTTTTTAACTATAAAGCTTTTTCAAGTGCAAAAAAAATTGTATATTCGCAAAATATTACCTATTGTTATATGTTGCACGATAGTAGTTTAGTGCACAGCAGTAGCTACCTTAACAGGCTGGATGTATTTTATGGTTTAAACCAAATAGTTGCCGATGCCGAAAAGGCTCACCCACAACTTGTTTGTTATGCGCATTTTATGCGTTCGCTATATATTTGCGAGTTGTTGTATTTTATTAAAAAACAACACGGCACGCACGCATATATTATTCGTTGCTTAATAAATAGACTTAAAAAGGATTTAGCTTATATAAAGCAATGCAAATATGCAACACTATTTCGTCGCACCTTTATACCACTTGTCCCGTCGGTCGCAAACCTTTTACTTGCTTCGGTATTAAAAAAGGAACAGCCATCCGAGGTCTTGCCCGAAAGCATTGCCGAATTTGGTTGTTAGGCATAATAGGGTAATAAATATTTATAAACGCTTTAAAAGTGTTATTCTTTATAAAATAACTAGGTAGTAATAAAAATGTCGCGGGTATAAAATCCACGGCATTTTGTTTTTAAATAAATGCAAGTAAGAATAAAGGCTAACGGGTTTTCCGTTAGCCTTTAAAGTTATCGCCGATTAATTATTCAGCGTCGTTATTGGTGTTTTCATCAGCCGAAGCATTGTTTTCGTTATCGTTGTTTTCTTCGTTAACGTTGTCTTCTTCGGTTGCGTTTTCTTCATTTTGTTCGCCGTTATCTGTTGCTTCGGGTTCATCGTTTACGATGTTGTTTTCAGGATTGTCATAATCGTAATCGGATGAAGTAGCAAGTTTTTCAGCTTCAGGAATCTTTTCTTCTTCTTCTTCTTCTTCTTCCTGTTCGGCTTTTAACGCTTTAGAAATCTTCTTATTTTGAATTGCTTGGTGTGCTATTTCTCTTGAATCACGGCTGTAGTAAGAAGCAGTTTTGCGTTTCTTAGAACCGTTCTTTTCAACTAACATCTTAATAAGAACAACTATAAGTAAGATGATAAGAACTGCAGCAATTATAATAGAAGTTAATTGAAGCGCCCAGTTGAAAGATGTTTCGTTTGCAACAACAGAAGAAGAGGACGAGGAAGAAGAATCTTCGCTATCAGTGTCTATTGTTGCATCAGAAACTTCAACAGTAGTTTCAGTTTCTGCATCTAACGTCGTAAAGTCGGCATAAAGTGCATTAGCGTTACCGTATAAGGTGTAAATCGTAGTAGCGGAGTAGGTGTGGTAATAAGTGCCTTTATCATTGCCCTTAGCGTCAACTTGTTTTACAAGTAAAGGTTGTCTTGTATAATCTATTTTTTCGGTTTCAGTTGTATCATCAAGGTCGATTAAGAAGTTATCGAAATCGGTCGAGGTTGAAATACTGTAGTTATCGAAATAAACAGTACCTTTAGAGTTTTCACCATCACGTGAACCGTTCCAGAATTCAGGACGGTAGCTAATTGAATTGTCACCTGCGGTAACAAAGAATCTAACGGTTACCCATTCGCCGTTGCAATCAGCAGAAGTAACTTTAATAGCTAACTGTTTGTTGAAAGCATCTTGTTTTACATTATTAATATCATATCCTTCAGAAGAAACAGCAAGAACTTCAAAGAACTTTAACGCGTTAGAATCTGCAAGATAAATATAAGCAACTGCATCGCCTTCAACATAAACGTCAACGGTGATGTATGCGCTCGAATTAGCGCTAACTGTTGCCGAAGATGTTGCTGCAAAGCCGTATACGGCAGCTTCTTTGTTGTTTATAACAAGGGGTTGAACGTATTCGTTTGTTGAATTTTTATGAGCGGGAACAGTGTAGGTGGTGTTATATTTGCTATTGAATAAACCTGCTTCAACATTAGCCATAGCGGGGTTATAATTCAATGTTCCGTTTTCGCCTGCGGTAACAGCATCGTAGTTTTTAACGTTTGTAGCAACGCCGCCGTTTAATACGGTTGCTTTATCGCCTGCGCCGTAAGCAAAATTGTAAGAATCGTTTTCTTCGCTGTCGGTTACATTTTGGTCAGCCGAAAGTGCAACTTTCTTAAAGTAATCGTTAGAAGAAGCAATTGAATAATCGTCCTTACTGAGGGCGTATCCAACAGGTTCGGTCACAATAGCTGCGCCTTTAGTTAAAGCCCAACTGTCGGTAACTAAAGAGGTTTTATCGGTTGTTCCGAAATCAAATGTTAAAGTAAACCATCTTGTAGCTGTTTCGTCTTCGCCTGCGGTATTGCTAACCAAAAGGTTATATTCGCACCAACCGTTATAATTTTCATTTTCATAAGATTTGCTGTTGAAATTTGAAATTATAGTGGTTTTGTTTATAGCCGAATCACCTAATTTAAGGTCAGCGTGCGTGCCGTAATCGTTTAAGGTTACGGTTAAAGCCTTTTGCGTGGAATCTTCCGTTTTAGCTTTTACCCAGTAGGTGAGCTTAATATATTCGCCTTTATTTAATGAATAAGCTTTAGTAGTGTAAGACATACTTGTAGCTTCTTCATAATTAAAGAATAAAGCGTTTCCGTCGTATCCGGGTAATTTATCTTCGTCTGCGGTTATGCCGTATGCTGTATAAGCTTCTGCTACATTAGCAAAGTTAACAGTACCGGTTTTGCCGGGTTTAACGGTAGAAACTTCGTTAACATTAGATTCGCCGCCTTCCAAAGTATAAGCGGTACCGAGGTTTACGTTTGCTCTCTTGTGAGAAAGAAGGAATGTCTTTTCAGTATTGGTTTTTGTATTTATAACCAAATCTTCAGCTTCTTTTTCAACGTAACCGTTGCCGCTATCCGACTTGTAAAGGTTATATTCGCTTACGCCTTCGGTAGCCTTTTCAAATTCAGCTCTGTCAATTGTTTTGTAGGTTATGTTATCAAAATAAGCAAAACCTTCAACAAAATAACGGGTATAGTCGGTTGAACCGAAACCAAGACCGAGAACTACTTTGAAAGAAGAAGACGAGAAGTCTGAAGATGCAAGATATACGGTGTAGTTAACCCATTCGCCTTCGGTATTAATATTTTTAATAACGAAAGGATCGCAAGAAGACGAAACGGTATTCTGGACCATAATGTATGCGCCTGTATCTACGTTTTCAACGTTAGAAGTAAGTTGCTTTGAAGTAAGACCGTGAGTATTAACCCAAACCGAGAGAACCGCAAATTCGTTATGAGCGAGCGATAAAGTCTTGGTAGAGGTGAATTTTTGAGCGGTACCTTCGCCGGCGGTAGAAGTTTCGTTATGAATCATAAGAATCTTGGTACCTTTGGTGGGTAAACCGTCTTCGTTTTCAACGTCTTCGCTGTAAATATATGAACCGTCTTCGGTTAATTTACCTGCAGAGTAGGGCGTACCGGGGTTAAATACGTTATCGCCCTCTTTAGCAAGCCCTTTGTCGCTTGCAATTGCATCGTAAGCTTCTTGAGCGGTATCAACTATGCCCGAAGGCGCGCCCGTCTTTGAAGAAGGAGCCGAAGAGGTTATCGAATCTCTCGAAAGAGTCCAGCCGATCGAAGAAGAAACAGGGAAATCCTTGGCTTCTGTCTTGAAAGTGGAAAATTCGAAATCTCCGTTTGTTATCTGTTGATAATCAGTGGGGTAATTTTCTTCTGTTGAACTCGAGCTGTCGCTAGTAGACGAGGAATCGTTGCCGTTACCGCAAGCTGCGGCAAGTGTTGTAGCGAAAGCAAGGGTAAGAGTAAGAAGAAAAACGAGTAAAGTTTTAAAACCAAACTTAGTTGTTTTTTTCATGTTACACCTTTCATAAAGTATTGCGTAAACGTGTTACGCGGTTTTTTACACGGCTATTATTATACTACATTTATAATGATAATGCAATTTTTTTTGGTGTAAATTTAAAAATATTCCTTATAATCGTAAAAAAAACAGTTTTTTTAACTCTTTTTTTTGCCAAAAAATCAAAGCATAGCTCAAAACAAGGGCGTACACGGATATTTTATAATGAAAAAGACGAAACTATTTGCATGAGTAATAATAAATCGGCGTTAAAGCAAAATATTCTTTTTGTACTATCCGGGGCATTTATAGGTTTTATAAACGGTTTTTTCGGCGGAGGCGGCGGTATGGTTGCCGTTCCTGTTTTAAAGAAAGCGAACAATTTAAAAGAAAAACAAGCCCATGCCACCTCGCTTATAATTATTTTGCCCTTAACGGTAATAAGTGCGGTAATTTATTTAGTAGGTAAAAGCATTATGTGGGATATAGCCTTAGCGGTAACGGTTGGGGTTTGTGTGGGTGGCATCATAGGCGCGCTTGTTTTAAAAAAGACAAACAACAAAATTATTGCGTATATTTTTTGTGCCGTTATGTTTATAGCAGGCGTTCGCATGCTTTTTTAGCAAGCTAAATTACTTATTGTTTTGCATTGTTTTCTCGCTATAAAATTGCTTTACATATGAAGTACTTATTTTTGTTTATTACAGGTGTGTTTGGCGGTATACTCGGCGGTATGGGCATGGGTGGCGGCACATTGCTCATACCCGCACTTACCATTATTTTTAAGTTGCAACAAAATTTTTCGCAAACAATAAATTTATTATCTTTTATTCCCATGGCTTCGGGCGCCATAGTCGTTCATTCAAAAAATAAACTTATAAGTAAAAAGGGCGTTTTGCCCATAGTAATATCCGCCATAGCATTTTGCATTGCGGCAAGCTTTTTGCATAAAGCAATATCCGATAATTTGCAAAAAAAGTTATTTGGCGCATTTTTGCTTTTTCTTGCCGTTTATCAGTTTTTTGCTTGTCAAAAGTCGGGCAATAATACCG
>CAZPFZ010000070.1:0-7309 GCA_964585955.1 uncultured Acidiphilium sp. | reverse complement strand
TAATATAATTGTATTAAGAAAGATTTTGTGATATTATTAACATATGAAAAAACAAGATAATTCAAATTTAAACATGTTCGATATGCAAGATAGAAGCAGTCTTGCCCCGCTTGCCGAAAGAATGCGCCCGGTATCTCTTCGTGAATTTATGGGGCAAAGTCATATTGCCGAGGACGGCAGTTTGCTTCGCCGTGCCATTATGCTCGACCGCTTAGGTAGTTGCATTTTTTGGGGACCTCCGGGGTGCGGCAAAAGTACTCTTGCAAACATAATAGCAAACTCAACAAGCGGCAATTTTGTCAAGCTCAATGCAGTTAATAGCGGCGTAGGCGACGTAAAAAAAGTTGCCGACGACGCAAAAGAGGCATTACGCCTTTACGGCAAAAAAACATATTTGCTGTTGGATGAATGCCATAGGTTTAACAAAACGCAGTCGGATTCTTTATTGCCGCTAATCGAGCAAGGAACCGTTATATTTATAGGCTCCACAACCGAAAATCCTTATGCTGCAATGACGCCGGCAATAGTTTCCCGTTGTAGAGTGTTTGAATTTAAACGTCTTACCGAGGATATAATAAAACAAGCGCTAAAAAGGGCGCTTGCCGACGAAAAGCGCGGACTTGCCGCCTATAAAGCAGACGTAAACGAGCAAGCCATAGAGCACATAGCCGCTATGAGCGGCGGCGATTTGCGCGTTGCTTATAACGCCCTTGAACTTGCCGTGCTTACCACGGCGGCGGGAGAGGACGGTATTATTCACGTAACGCTTAAAGATGCCGAGCAATCAATCCAGCGCAAGGCTTTATCTTACGACGAAAATTTGTATTACGATATGCTTTCGGCATTTTGCAAAAGTTTGCGCGGTAGCGATAGCGATGCGGCATTATATTGGTCGCAACGTTTAATTCGCGGCGGTTGCGATCCCTTACTTATAGCAAGGCGGCTTATAGCTCATTCAAGCGAGGATGTAGGCATGGCAGATCCGCAAGCAATGGTCATTGCCGTTTCTGCACTTACTGCGTTAAAAAATATAGGTTTGCCGGAGGGATTGTTACCGTTATCGCAAGCAATAGTTTACGTGTGCGAGGCGCCTAAGTCTAATTCGGTTTATCTTGCAATGCACGCTGCCGGGGAAGACGCCGAAAATGTGCGTGACGATACCGTTCCTCCTCATTTAAAAAATAGCGTTTTTGCCTCCGATGCCGATAAAGCAAAAAGTGCGAATTACAAATACCCCCACGAATACGGCGGTTATGTAGAACAGCAATATTTGCCCGATTCTTTAAAAGATAGGGTGTATTATAAGCCGCTGAACAACGGTTTTGAAAGAAAAATACCTGAAATTCGCGCGCAAAAAGGGAAAAAATATTAAAAATTATTGTAATTGTTTGTAAAATGTGTTAATATAACAGAATAAAAGCACAATTTTAAAGGAGGGTTAAATAAAAATGGAAAGCAATAAATTTATAGAAGTTGCCGTAAACCCAACGTGCGAAGATTACGAAAAATATATCAAGCGTGACCGTGAACTGCATCAATCGCAGTTTGAAATAAGATCGCCATTTGCCAGGGACTATACCCGTATAATACATTCAACGGCTTATCGCAGATTAAAACATAAAACGCAAGTATTTTACAATATAGGTAACGACCATGTTTGCACGCGACTCGAACACGTATATCATGTAGAATCAGTTTGCTATACAATTGCAAAATTCTTAGGGCTTAACGAAGAATTAACAAAAGCCATTGCAATAGGGCACGACTTAGGTCATGCGCCTTTCGGGCATTACGGTGAAACCGTTATAGACGAACTTTGCCGCAAACATTTAGGCACAACCTTTTGGCACGAAAAAAACGGCTTGTATTTTATAGATAACATAGAGCTTTTGCAAAACCACAATAACGAATTTAGAAATATGAGTTTAACTTACGCCGTGCGTGACGGAATAATATCGCACTGCGGTGAAAAGGATATAAACTGCATAAAACCGCGTGCGGAGTTTATCGATCTCGAAAAAGATTTTACCGCGCCCGGTCAATATAATCCCAAAACCTATGAAGGCTGCGTTGTTAAAATATCCGATAAAATAGCCTACGTCGGGCGCGATATAGAAGATGCAATAAATTTGGGCTTTTTAACTAAGGATAACTTAAAAGAACTTTCTAAAATAGTTAAAATGGAAGACGGTTCCGCTGTAAACACAAGCGGCATAATAAGTAATATGATACACGATATATGTATCGAGAGCACGCCCGAAAAGGGAATATGTTTGTCGGACGAAATGTCTGAACGTCTTAATAAAATTAAATTGTTTAATTACAAGCATATTTACGATAACCAGCGTTTTTCGGCGTTTAAAAAGTATGCCGAACTTATTATAAACGAAATATTCGATACGTTAATGGAATGTTATGCCGATGGCGATGTAGAAAACGGAATAGAAAAGCAAATGTGTTTGTTCCCGACCATTATAGTTGAGTTTAAAGACTATTTGCGCAAATACTGCCGCAAAAGCTTTTTGCGCCGCGAAGATCCTTCGGCTATTAACGAAAAATATAAAAATAAAAAAATATACAACGATTTATCGGACGAAAAAACATTTATCCGTGCCGTTATAGATTATATTTCCGGCATGACCGATCGCTATGCGGTAGAACGGTTTAACGAACTTACCACTTATTGATAAAATATATAAAAGTTGCCCTATAGCACGATTATTCAAGCAAAAGTTAAAAAAATAGTTTTTTTCGTGTGTTTATTTTAGTTGTTTTTAGTGGCAAAAATAATTAGTCCACATATTTTTAACAAATGCAAAAAATTGCACAAAACTGCTAAAATATACAATTTTTATCAAAAAACTGTTATTTTATTGACAATGGAATAATGCTGTGATATAATAAGGATATAAAATAACAAAAAACAACATAGAAGTTTTTAGTTTAAGCAATATTGCTTTTTTTCTGCCGTTTCTTTTTAAAGACAAAAAGAAACGGGGGAAATCTTCTTACATACTTTTATACAAAACAAAAGAAGGCGCAATTATGCTTTACGGTGTAGTTGTGCCTTTTGCGTTTTGTGATAAAGGTTCTTTGTCGAGTTTGGGGGTGTGCTCGATAGAAAAAAGTTTAATGATGACACTAAATTTTTTAAGGCGCGCAAGTTTTATTAAAGATTATAAAATTACTCCTAAAATAGCATTATTATGTATGTTATAACAGTCGTGCTCGCAGTTTTTGTGCGCGGCAAATCAAAATTCGGTTAAAAAGTCGTTAAATAAAATGTAAGAAGAACGGCTCTTTAATAATAATTCTATAAAGGAGAAGAATAAAATGCAAAGAAAACGCAAAGGCTTTACTTTGGTAGAGCTCGTAATAGTTATTGCGGTAATTGCAGTGTTGTCGGCAGTGTTAATTCCCACTTTTTCGGGTGTTATAAACAACGCTAACGAGGCAAAAGACAAGGCAAACGCAAAAACTATGACCACCGAGCTTATGCTTAACGCTACTTTAGACGGTGTAGGTTATTACACGCCGACCGAAGTTCGTTCTGTTATCAAACAAAAGACCAATGCAAACAGCAACGCACAGTCTAAAGGCAACAGTTTTTGGTATAACGCGCAAACAAATTCAATCGAAGTGCAAAACACCAAACAAATGATTGTCGGTGAGCAAAAGGGCGCAGGCTTGCTAACGGCGTATGCCGATGGCGGAACGACTGTTAATTTCGGCGGCAGTGTATGTATTCCGTCGCTTTTAAATAACAGTCTTGTTTACATTTGCGGCAACCCTATTTTAGATGAAGTAATCGATGTGCTTAGCAACTTAACGCTATATGCCAAGCTTAGCGGTAGCAATGTTAAAACGGCAATGACAGACCTTTATAATCAAGCTTTAGCAAAAATTTCAACCGAGAATTTTTCGCAAGAAGAGGTTGATATTTTAAAGGCTATTATAGAAAAATATAAGCCCGATAACTGCTTATATTTCGATAATGCCGGAATTTACACAACGCAAACAACCTCAAACAAGTTATTTGCAAATTACGTAATAACCGACGGTACAACGAGAATTGCCGCTATGGCGGACGGAGAAAGTCAAAAAATTAACGCTGAAAGTCTTTATTTCCCTGCCGGCTGTTGCGTTACGGCTAACTCGTTTAACGGATTAAGCGCTAATGACGGTAAAAAAATAATCGTTATTATCCCTGCCTCAAACAGTGTAACGCAGTATACCGTTAAGCAGTTTGTAGAAAACATGGTAGGCTATGCGGTTGAAAACAACAAGCAGGACAATTTAAAAAATTGTTTTAAAGACTTGTATGATTTGTACAACACAAACGATTTTGAAAACGTTTCTTTTAGCGATTCGCAATCGGTGCTTACTAAGGTAGAAGAAGTTATAAGTAAACAAACTTCTACCGTTGCAAAGGTAGACGGTTTCGATATTCAAACGGGCGTGGTTAATAAGGCGCAATACGAATATATTTCTTTTGCTTGGCAATATTATCAATCTGAATTGCGCGTTTTGCTCGGCAATAAAGAAAGTGTATACAGTAAAGGCAGCACTTTAACCACAACAAACGAAGGCATAGGCTTAAACGACGCGCTCGGATTTAAAAAACTAAGCGGCACGCTTAGTCAAACGGCTTTGCAAGGCGGCACTACGTCGGCATTAAAAACTGCATATTCTGTAGCGAATGGTGCGGATGTCGTAAGCGAATATCTTATTCCTTCCTTGCAAATTGAAATGAACGAGATATACAACAGTCTTAAAGCCAAACAAATAGATCTTAATCAAAACGGAACTATTCAGCTTGGCGAGCACGATGTAATTCAGTTGTATTACAAAAATTACGATAACTACGGCGTATTAAGCGGCGTATGCGTATTTTACATAACCGACGGCAACGGTGTGCAAACGCCCATAAGTTACCGTATTAATCCGGCAATGTATGTTAAACGCGTTTCAGCTGCAAAAATCGCATCAGATATGGTAGAAGGTGCAATAAACGTAACTTATATTAGCGTGCCCGATTTATCGGAATCTGTAAATATGAACCAAATGAAAGTTTTTGGTTTGGTAGGCAGCAATCAAGTTGAGCTTGAAAAGGTTACCGACCGAAACAGCATTTACAAGGGAAAATACCGTTTGCCGAGCAATATGCAAGGCGAAATCGATGAAGTTATTATAAAAGATAACAACAATACAGTAGTTTTCCGTCAATTTGTTTAATAAAAAACAATCATAATTAAAACTTAAATAAAAAGCCGAAAATAAAAAAATAAAACTAATCGGCAAAAAAAATAAAGGCAGTGTTAAAAATATAATAGCAATGCTAAAAATAATGGAGGATTTATGAAATTAAAAAAGATTATTTTATCGCTTATGGCAATAACTGTTTTAAGCCTTTCTCTTACCGGTTGTTTCTTGTTTAATGCAAACAACTCCATAACAATGGTTCAATATCCGTTAGCAGAGTATGAACAAGGTAGCACTCAAACGCTTTCTTTCAGAGTTAAAGTATTATACGATAGCAAAGAATATCTTCTTACATATCCCGATGAAAACCTTGAAGTAACAGGTTTTTCAACGGCTAACACAGGTTCGTTCGAAGCCACTATTAAATATATCCCCGCAGGCGATAAGTTAGTTGTTAAATTTAGTTATAATGTAGTTAGCGCGCAGGCAAGCGGATTAAACGGTAGCGGAACTGCTGCAGATCCTTATAAACTTACAAGCGCACGCGACTTTTACACCATGGTTACCGATACTACTTATACCGGAAACGAATATTACGAAATGACTTCCGATATAGATTTCAGCGTTTTATCAACCGAGCAAATGCAAACTTATGCCGATAAGTTAGTAGAACGCGCTTTCAACTTTACCGGCACTTTAGACGGAAAAGACTTTACTATTTTAAATCTTACCGTTGCCGAATCCAAAACACAAAATGCAACCGGATTATTTTACGAAATAGCTCCCGGTCAAGGCACTACCGTTACTTTTAAAAATATTAACTTCAGCAATTGTACTATAGCTTCTAACTCGGCTGCAGGCGCAGGCTTGCTCGGTATGGGTAAAGGATATGGTGCTGCCGATCAAGAAGCATTGAAAACAACTCACGGAAGTGTTGTTGTTGAAAATGTTAATATGGATCAATGCGCTGTAAGGGGACAAAAGAACGCTTCTTTATATATCGGTTTACCTGCGGGTTTAAATATCACGTTTAAAAACTGTACTGTTACCGACACTTGTTCGGTTATGACTTCGGGTTACGGTGCAGGTACATTCGTAGGTTCCGGTGCAACAATGGCTTATATATCTAATAATGCAACTCCTTCAAAAACGTTATTATCTTTCGATAACTGCGTATCGTCGGCAAAAATTACTGCTTCAAGTATTGCTCACGGATTCTTAGGCAACTATACACAACATTCTTGCTATACAACAGAACGTAAAAACGGTAGTAAGTTTACCGGAAGTATATATCATTCTTATGTGGAAACCGGTAAGGTCAACACTGACTACGAAAGCGGTTCTAAAACAATAATGCCCGATGTTGAAAATACAGCTGCCGATAATTACACCATATATTATAAAGGAGCAGCCGCTATTGGTACGGGTTATAAAGCCGTTAATGCAATTAGAGACATTTCCGATTTCAACGTTTCAGGTGCTTTTGCCAATGAAAACAAAGGTAATGTATTGAGCATTGCCACAGTAGAAGGTGCAAGCAAATATGTGTTCTCTTATTATTTCTATAGAACAGGAACGGGTGAAGGAGCTTATACCTCTTCTTTCGGCAACAGTGAAGTAGTTAACGCATCAAGTGCAGTTAACGGAAAAATCAGTACATCTACTTTAAGATTCTATCAAAAAGTTTATGATGATGCTAACGAAAATTATACCGCCGAAGAAAACATTGCCGAAAACCTTTGCATGAAAGGTGCTATTAAAATCGTAAATATGCAAAACGCCGAAATGCCAAAAGCAATTGTGTATACAGTTATGGCATTAGACGCTAACGGAAACGTTATAGCTTCTGCTACATATACTCAAACTGCTGATTACGTTGCAAGAAATTATTAATTTAAATTATCAAGCGGGCGGCGAATAGTCGCCCGTTTAAATTTGCAAAAAAAACCACGTTTGCTCAAATTTTGTGCGCACGTGGTTTTTGTTTTTTTTAGGTTGTTTTGCCTTTAAGCAATATTTGTTAAAAGAGTAAAAAATTGTGCGTATAAGGATAATGCCTAGGCACTTTTACCGCTAATTTGTTGACATTTTTTGAATTATATAATAT
>CAZPFZ010000069.1:5102-7366 GCA_964585955.1 uncultured Acidiphilium sp. | reverse complement strand
CTATATATGTTTTTACACAAAATAACGGCGAATATGTTAAACGACAAAGCCGAAAAAATACTCAACGTTGTTTTAAAAGAATGCAGCGGCGGTTATAAAATTTTGTGTGAGGAAGATTTTTTATCTGAAGATAACGTAGAGCCCATAATTCGTTACCTTGATAAAAGCGGATATATATCTTTGCAGTATGCCAAAAACGGAGAATATTTGCTAATGCCATCTTACCGAGGTAAGCAATATTTTGCTCAAAAAAACGAGGAATATTATTTTCGCGCGGTTTTATGTAAACAAGCCGCCCAAAAGGCTTTTTGGGGTGCTTTTATAGGTGCAAGCGCAGCGTCCTTTTTGCTTTATTTTATCACGGCGGTACTCAATGTTGGCTAAAAGGGGCTATGCATTTATAAAAAAGCTTTATCAAAAATGCTCGTCGGGGGAACAGCTTTTTTCTTGTTCGGCATTGACAGAATATTTTAATTGCGACGAGCAAACGTTAAAAGCCGAACTTGTTTTCTTGTGTAAAAAGGGTTATATAGAGCTTATAAATACCGAACGTCACGGTGAACCGTATTTTTTTATAACCGTCAAGCCTAAAACAGCCGATTATTTTAAACAAAGAAAAACTCGAAAAAACGAGCTTATTATAAAAATAATTT
Organism: uncultured Acidiphilium sp.; assembly: GCA_964585955.1. Taxonomy (GTDB): domain Bacteria; phylum Bacillota; class Clostridia; order Christensenellales; family Borkfalkiaceae; genus HGM11416. The sequence continues at coordinate 6,713 of CAZPFZ010000069.1, read as the reverse complement.
TAGCATGTTTAAGCGCTGTTATAACCTTTGTTTTAGGTAAAATATTGTATGCATTGTTTTCGTGAAATTGGGCGCATAAAACATATTCAAAAACAAAAAAATCACAAATTGAGTAACACGCAAAGTAAAACATAGAACACACAAATTAACACATAGAGTAACGCATATGGAAGATAGAAAATTTATTTTAAAATCACCGTTTTTGCCTACGGGGGATCAACCGCAAGCCATAAAAAAATTAACCGAAGGGTTAAACGACGGACTTCGCGAGCAAGTTTTGTTGGGGGTAACAGGTAGCGGTAAAACGTTTACAATGGCAAACGTAATACAAAATGTTCAAAGACCGGCTCTTGTGATAGCGCATAATAAAACGCTTGCCGCACAATTATGTAACGAACTAAGAGAATTTTTCCCTGAGAATAGGGTGGAATATTTTGTTTCGTATTACGATTATTATCAACCGGAATCCTATATTCCTCAAACGGATACTTATATAGAAAAAGATCTATCCATCAACGACGAGATAGATAAATTGCGCCACAGTGCCACCTTTGCATTATCCGAGCGGCGCGACGTAATAGTGGTTGCGTCTGTTTCATGTATTTACGGCTTAGGTGCTCCCGAAGAATACTATAATCTTGCAATCTCTTTGCGACCGGGTATGGCATACGAGCGTGACGAACTTATGCGCAAGTTGGTTTCCATTCAGTACGAACGCAAAGATATAGATTTTCAGCGTTCATCATTTCGCGTTCACGGCGACGTAGTAGAAGTTTTTCCCGCGTCTAATTCCGAAATAGTATTAAGAATAGAATTTTTCGGCGACGAAATAGATAGAATTTGCGAAACGGATTTTGTTACGGGCAGGGTAATATCCGAGTTAAAGCATGCCGTAATTTTCCCTGCAAGTCATTATGCCGTTAGTGGCGGAAAACTTGGAAGTGCGCTAAAACAAATAGAAAACGATATGATTGCCGAAGTAGAAGATTTGCAGTCGGACGGGAAACTTCTCGAAGCTCAAAGATTAAAACAGCGCACGTCGTACGATCTTGAAATGATGAGCGAGATAGGCTATTGTAGCGGTGTAGAAAATTACAGCCGCTATTTTGACGGTAGATCGCCGGGCGAGCCTCCATTTACCTTACTTGATTATTTCCCCGATGATTTTATAACGTTTATAGACGAAAGCCACATGACATTGCCGCAAATACGAGCAATGTATAACGGTGACCGTTCTCGAAAGAAAAATTTGGTAGATTTTGGTTTCAGACTAAAATCTGCATACGACAACAGACCTTTAAAGTTTGACGAATTCGATAATCGAATAGGTCAACTCATATGTATTTCGGCAACGCCTGCCGAGTACGAAATGTCCATTGCGGGGCAGGTTGTAGAGCAATTATTGCGACCAACCGGCCTAATAGATCCGCCTGTGGATATACGTCCCACGACAAATCAAATAGACAATTTGCTTGCTGAAGTAAAAGCTGTTATAAAAGAGCAGGGCAGAGTATTAATCACAACGCTCACAAAAAAAATGGCAGAAAGCCTTACCGATTATTTAAAAGAGCAAAAATTAAAAGTACGGTATATGCACTCCGATGTGGATAC
>CAZPFZ010000069.1:0-5092 GCA_964585955.1 uncultured Acidiphilium sp. | reverse complement strand
CACTAGATCGTATTGAAATAATAAGCGAACTGCGTCGTGGCGACATAGACGTATTAGTAGGAATAAATTTATTAAGAGAGGGGTTAGATATCCCCGAAGTAAAGCTTGTTGCAATATTAGATGCCGATAAAGAGGGTTTTTTGCGTTCTGAAACATCTCTTGTTCAAACCATAGGCAGAACCGCGCGAAACAGTGAAGGTCGTGTAATAATGTATGCCGATAGTATTACGGGGAGCATGCAACGCGCCATAGATGAAACAAATCGTCGCCGTAAAATACAGGACGACTACAACAAATTACACGGTATAACGCCTAAAACAATAGTTAAACCCATAGTTAACAGCCTTGAAATCACCAAAAAGGCAGATAATACAAAGAATGTAGCTAAAAAAGATATTCCCGACGAAATCGAAAAATTAAAAGCGTTAATGAAGGTTGCGCAAAACAACCTTGATTTTGAAAAATGTATAGAAATACGCGACACAATAGCAAAATTAAAACTCAAAATGCGTGGATGATTATTGCAAAGCAGTTACATACTGCGTAAAAGTAATTAAAATGCGCTGCTAATCTGAAGAAATTCATTATAAAACGAGCGGTTATTTACCGCGCAATCGCAGCACAAATAAAGGTAAAACAGGATTATCATATGCAAGAAAATATAAAAATAATAGGAGCAAAAGAAAATAATTTAAAAAACGTATCGGTTGAAATTCCAAGGGATAAACTCGTAGTTTTTACGGGCGTATCCGGTAGCGGAAAGTCAACTCTCGCATTCGATACGATTTTTGCCGAAGGGCAAAGGCGGTATGTAGAAAGTCTTTCCAGTTACGCGCGAATGTTTTTGGGTCAAATGCAAAAACCGGATGTGGAAAAAATAGAGGGGTTATCTCCGGCGATATCAATTGACCAAAAAACTACGAACAACAATCCGCGTTCCACGGTAGGTACGGTTACCGAAATTTACGATTATTTCAGGTTATTATATGCGAGGGCGGGGGTACCGCACTGTCCCGAATGCGGCAGAGAAATAAAACGTCAAACAGTAGACGAAATATGCGATAAAATAATGGCTATGGGTGAAGGCAGTCGTATTTATATAAATGCACCCGTAGTACGCGGCAGAAAGGGTGAATTTAAAAAAGAATTAGACTCTTACAAAAAAAGCGGCTATGTGCGCATAGAAATTGATGGTTGCATGTACGAGCTTAGCGAAGAGATTAAACTCGAAAAAAACATAAAGCACACCATAAGTCTTGTAATCGACAGATTGATCGTAAAGGATGGCATACAAAAACGCTTGTCCGACAGTTTGGAAACAGCCGTAAAGCTCACAAATGGTCTTGTTTCGTGCAAGTGTGACGATACAGAAACCTTATATTCCACCAAGTACGCCTGTCCCGATTGCGGAATAAGCATAGAAGAACTTGAACCACGGTTGTTTTCGTTTAACAATCCGTACGGTGCGTGTGAAGAATGTAAAGGATTAGGCTTTAAAAGCGTAATATCCGAAGAAAGAATAATAGGTGACGTAAACAGGACATTAAACGAGGGGGCTTTATGTGTTTCGGGTTGGAACCTCGATAGTAGCCGCATTACGCAAATGTATTTTAGGGCATTGTCCAAAAAATACAATTTCAGCATGGATGTTCCCGTTAAAGATCTTCCGCGAGAGGTTTTAGATATTTTGCTTTATGGCAACAATGGCGAAAAACTTGATTTAAAATACTCCACTCGCACCTTCCAAGGCAGTTATCAAGGCTCATTCGAAGGTGTAATTCCCAACCTCGAACGCCGCTACCGCGAAACTTCAAGTGATTACACTAAGAGTGAAATTGAAAGGTACATGGTGCAAAAACCTTGCGCGTCTTGCAAAGGCAAAAGACTTAAAAAAGAAGCTCTTGCTGTTACCATAGGCGGCAAAAATATATCTGAAGTGTGCGATATGTCTGTAGACGGTGTAAGTGATTTTATAGACTCGCTTGATCTATCCGCAACCGATACCATCATTGCATCAACCATATTAAAAGAAATAAAAGCCAGACTAGATTTTTTAAAAAATGTCGGCTTAAATTACCTTACGTTATCGCGCACGGCAGCAACACTGTCCGGTGGTGAAGCTCAGCGTATAAGACTTGCAACGCAAATAGGCAGCGGTCTTACGGGCGTGCTTTATATTCTTGACGAACCAAGCATCGGCTTACATCAGCGTGACAATGAAAAGTTGCTTTCCGCGCTTAAAAATTTGCGCGATTTAGGCAATACTTTAATAGTTGTCGAGCACGACGAAGATACAATTCGAAGCGCCGATTATATACTGGACATAGGCCCCAAAGCAGGTGTTCACGGCGGCGAAATCGTAGCAAAAGGCACAGTAGCGGACATAATAAACCAACCTCGTTCAATCACGGGTGATTATCTTTCGGGTAGACGCAAAATCGAAATACCCGTCTTGCGTACGCCGCTTTCCGGCAATTGGTTAAATATTCGCGGAGCAACACAAAACAATCTTAAAAACATAGATGTATCCATTCCGGCAGGGGTATTAACCGTCGTAACGGGCGTATCTGGTAGCGGAAAAAGCTCGCTTATAAACGAAATTTTATATCCCGTACTTGCCAATAGGTTAAATGGTGCAAAGGTAGTTGAGGGCAAATATAAAGATATCGACGGTATAGGTTTATTTGATAAAGTAATTGCCATAGACCAATCGCCCATAGGAAGAACTCCGCGCAGTAATCCCGCAACCTACACGGGTGCTTTTACCCCCATAAGGGAGCTATTCGCTCAATCGCCCGACGCCAAAGAGCGCGGCTTTAATGCGGGTAGGTTTTCATTTAATATTGCCGGCGGCAGGTGTGAAAACTGTTCTGGTGACGGTATTATAAAAATCGAAATGCACTTTTTGCCCGATGTATACGTACCATGCGAGGTATGTAAGGGCACGCGGTATAACCGTGAAACGCTCGCGGTAAAATATAAGGGTAAAAATATAAACGATATACTCGAAATGACCGTAGACGAAGCCGTTGTATTTTTTGAAAATCTTCCGCGGATATATACAAAAATCAAAAGCTTGCAAGAAGTCGGTTTGGGGTATATAAAACTCGGTCAACCTGCAACAACACTATCGGGGGGAGAGGCTCAAAGGGTAAAACTTGCAACCGAGCTATCAAAAAGGGCAACGGGCAAAACCGTTTATATTTTAGATGAACCAACAACCGGGTTATCTTCATACGACGTTGATAAGCTTATAAAAATTTTATATAAGCTAAGACAGGGCGGCAATACCATAATCGTCATAGAGCATAACCTTGACGTAATAAAGGTAGCCGACTATATAATCGACTTAGGGCCCGAGGGCGGCGACGGTGGCGGCAAAGTGGTTGCAAAAGGCACTCCCGAAAAAATTGCACAAACAAAAGGCAGTTATACCGGTTTATTCCTTGACAAAATTTTAAATGAGCAATAAAATATAGTATACAGTAATAACAAATTTCACTTTTAAATAAAAGGATTTACCTATGATAAGAGACGAATTTAAAAATGCCGATAAAAAGGTAATAGCAAAAAAAGCTAACAAAAAAATTCAAGAGCTTGGCGAAAGGCAGTATTATGCCAAACAAATGACCAAAATAAACGATTTGTTTTCGCCTGTTAAATTTTCAACGCTTTTTTGTCTTATAGCCTTTTGCATTATGGCGGCTATAGTAGTTTTTGTTTGGGTAACTACAAAAACAATGACTTGGCAATGTTGGATGATTTTGGGTATTACTGCCGCGTTAGCTATATGGACGGTGGTGTGGTTTGTTTTTTTGGTACCCATGCTCAAAAGTAAAGTTGATTTTTATAAAAGCGAGTTAACAAGGATCAGCAACGAATACGTAAAAAAACAGTCAGGCAGAATGTAAACATACTTAATTATGTTTATATAGTGAAAAATAATTGCTTTGGAGCTTATGAAAAAACGCATAGCTGTAACAATCGAATATAACGGTAAAAACTATCTTGGTTGGCAAAAAAACGGCGATAATAACACAATTGAATATCAAATAGAAAAAGCCTTAACTCAAGTATGTGGCGTAAAAACGCAAATTTATGCGAGTGGCAGAACAGATGCAGGTGTGCACGCAATATGCCAAACTGCGCATTTCGATTTGCCCGATTGCTATAATTCCCCCGTTAAACGTTTGTTAAAAGACTTAAACGAGCTTTTACCGCAAGATATCCGAATAAAAGCGGTAAAGGAAGTATCCGATAATTTTCACGCACGCTATAACGTAAAGTCCAAAACCTATTTGTATAAATTTTATACGGGATTAACATCAAGCCCGTTAAAGGCAGATTTTTACGCATATGTTCCCGCTGTTTTAGACCTCGAAAAAATGAAAAAAGCCGCGGCGTTATTTATCGGCAAGCACGATTTTTCCGCTTTTTGTTCAAGCGGCGGCGATAACGAAACATTCGTCCGTGAAGTAATATCAATAGACATCATGCGCAAAAAAGAGGAATATTATATTTACATAAAAGGCAAAGGCTTTTTGTATAATATGGTTCGTTACATAGTCGGTTCTTTAATAAAAGCAGGCAAGGGACTTTTATCCGAAGAGCAAATAACAAATGCCTTATTAAACGGGGATAAAACCAATATAGGTGAAAAAATGCCCCCTTATGGTTTATATCTTTATTCGGTGGAATATTAAAATCAAATTAAATAAAAAAGTAAATCGGTTTGTTTAACGGCAAGCCGTTTTTTTTATCGATTTTGGCAAATATTGCAGAGTAAAAACTTTTTTATAATAAATTCACGTGTTAAAACAATTTATTTGACAGTAAAGTTAATTTAATGATATAATACTAATGCAAGTGAGTAGACTTGATTACAAGGGGTTTTGAACACAGTATTTCACCTAACGGCTGTTATTTGCGTTAGGCGTGGTTATTTGTCGTTTAATTCGCGGTAAAAGCAAATGCAACAAACACGCGTAAAAAACAAGATTTAGTGTTTAAAAAATGATATATAAGGGGTAAAGTAATCTGAATTTTTATTTATCGGGGGCTTGCCTCTTTTTACTTTTTTGCTTACTTAAAT
>CAZPFZ010000068.1:0-7390 GCA_964585955.1 uncultured Acidiphilium sp. | reverse complement strand
CCCCAGCCATGGCCAAGAACACGAAACGAATTGGTTGCGCCCATATTTTTACTTCCATATTCTCGAATATCAATTCCTTTTGCTAGTTTTCCCACGATTAAAGCATTAGGAATACTGCCTAAAAAATAGGAAATAATTATTAATAAAATTGCGATTGGATAATTCATATTAGCCTCCCAAATACTTCTTAAATTATACTTAAAATTAGATAAAATGCAACTAAAATGATTAAAAAACGACATTTTTTGCAATTTTAGCATTGTTTAAACTAAAAAAAATGAAATCTTAAAAAATCATTTTTTTTGAAAAAAATTTTAAAGTATGGTATAATAAGAAAAGAAGTTGTGACAAAATTTAAATATACAAGATTGGAGGACTAAAATATGGCTACAAAAGTTGATAATTATGGCGATGATGCGATACAGGTCTTAGAGGGGCTAGAAGCTGTTCGTAAAAGACCCGGTATGTACATTGGTTCTACGGATACAAGGGGTTTACATCATTTAGTATGGGAAATCGTTGACAACTCGATTGATGAAGCATTAGCAGGCTATTGTAAAAATATAATAGTTAAAGTATTTCCAGATAATTCTGTTGAAGTAGCTGATGATGGTCGGGGAATTCCAATTGGTATGCATAAAACTGGGCGTCCTACGCCTGAAGTTGTTTTTAATGTACTTCATGCAGGAGGAAAATTTGATGATAAAGGCGGATATAAAGTTTCCGGTGGACTGCATGGTGTAGGTTCAAGCGTTGTAAATGCTTTAAGTGAATGGTTTGAGGTAACAATTCATCGGGATGGAAAGATTTTTTATCAAAAATATTTAAATGGTGGTAAAAAGATTCAAAAACCGCAAACCTTAGGTAGTACTAAAAGACATGGGACAATTATTCATTTTAAACCAGAAGCAAAAATTTTTTCATCAACAATATATGATTATAAAACTTTATCTAACCATTTAAGAGAATCAGCTTTTTTGATTAAAGGATTAAAAATTGAATTACAAGATTTAAGAGGAACAACCCCAAAAATTGAATCTTTCCATTATGAAAATGGAATTATTGAATATGTTAAAGCTTTAACAGCTGGAAAAACACCAATAAACGAGCCAACATTCTTTAAAGGTGAAGCAGCTGGAATTCAAATTGAAGCTTCAATTCAATATTGTCAAAAAAGTTATTCTGAAACAGTTTTATCTTTTGTTAATAATATTAGAACAAAAGATGGTGGAACACATGAAGTTGGATTTAGAACTGCCATCACAAAAGCTGTTAACGATCATGCAAGATTGATTGGCTTACTTAAAGAAAAAGATGAAAATTTAGAAGGAGCCGATATTCGTGAAGGATTAACGGCTATCTTATCAATTAGAGTTCCCGAAAATTTATTACAATTTGAAGGACAAACAAAAGGTAAATTGGGAACAGCTGAAGCAAGAACAGCTGTTGAAAGTATTATAACAGAACAAATGAAGTTTTTCTTAGCCGAAAAAGGTGAAATTGCGCAAATTATTATCAATAATGCATTACGGGCTGCCAAAGCAAGAGAAGCTGCTAAAAAAGCTCGTGATGATGCAAGAAATGTTGAAAAGAAAGTTAAAACTGCAAGACCTTCAGATTTGTTAGGAAAACTAACTGCTGCTCAAGTTAGAGACCCAGAACTAAATGAATTATTTTTAGTCGAAGGTGATTCTGCAGGTGGTTCCGCAAAACAAGGGCGAGATCGATTATTCCAGGCAATTTTACCCTTACGTGGTAAAGTATTAAATGCGGAAAAAGCAAGTGCAGTTGAGCTTTTAAATAATGATGAAATTAAAACAATGATTCATGCAATTGGTGCTGGATTTGGTTCAAATTTTGATATTACAAAATCAAATTATAATCGAATTATTATTATGACTGACGCTGACGTCGATGGGGCACATATTCAAATACTTTTACTTACTTTCTTTTTCCGGTATATGCGTGAACTTGTTGAAGCGGGTAAAGTTTATATTGCAACACCACCGCTATATAAGATTTCCACAAAAAACAATATTGAATATGCATGGACTGATGAAGAATTAAGAGAAAAAGTTGGAAATCAACGAAATGTTACAATTCAGCGTTATAAAGGACTAGGAGAAATGAATGCGGAACAATTATGGGAAACTACAATGGATCCTGCAAATAGAACTTTAATTAAAGTAAAAATCGGTGAATATGGTGAAGCTGATAATCGTGTTAAAGTTTTAATGGGTGATGATTCTGATTCAAGACGCGATTGGATTGATAATAATGTTGTCTTTGATTTCGATGATAATTTCTCTTTAGAAGATGTGGAGGCTGGTACAAGTGAGTAGTAAAAAAACAAGATCAGAACGAATAGCTTCTTTTGCAACAGAAAAATTAATTGAAGATTACTTAGAAAATATCTTTGGCGATTGTTTTGGAAGATATTCAAAGTATGTTATTCAAGAAAGAGCATTACCAGATGTTCGTGATGGTTTAAAACCAGTTCAAAGAAGAATTCTATATGCAATGTATCGTCTTGGAATGTTTTCAAACAAACCTTATAAGAAATCAGCCCGTATTGTTGGGGATGTAATAGGTAAATATCATCCACATGGAGATACTGCAGTATATGATGCAATGGTTAGATTAAGCCAAGATTTTAAAATTCGATTACCATTAATTGATATGCACGGTAATAAAGGTAGTATTGATGGTGACCCTGCAGCAGCAATGCGTTACACAGAGTCAAGATTATCAAAATATGCAGAATTATTGCTTCAAGATTTGAATAAACATACCGTAGGTTTTATTCCCAACTTTGACGATGAAGAATTAGAACCAATTGTTCTTCCAGCAAAATATCCTAATTTATTAGTTAATGGAACTACAGGGATTGCAGCTGGATATGCAACTGATATTCCACCTCATAATCCAGGTGAAATAATTGATGCAACAATTTATTTAATTGACCATCCAGATGCAACATTAGATGAAATAATGACGATTGTTAAAGGTCCAGATTTCCCAACTGGTGGGATTATAATGGGAGCGAAAGCTATTAGAGAAGCATATGAAACTGGCCGTGGAAAAATAATTGTTAAAGCAAAAGCAACAATTGAACAAACTAAACAAGATTCAAAAATTATTATTACAGAAATTCCATATGAAGTCAATAAGGCACAAATGTTAAAGAAGATGAGTGATAAAATTGAAGAAAAAGAAATTGATGGTGTTCGTAGTATAAGAGATGAATCAGACCGTGATGGATTAAGAGTTGTAATTGATGTTAGAAAAGATGTCAATCCAGAAATTATTTTACAAAGTTTATATAAATATAGCGATTTACAAGTTAATTATACTTTTAATATGGTCGCAATTTCAAAAGGAAAACCACTTCATTTAGGATTAATTGATATTTTAAAAGATTATATTGATCATCAAAAAGAAGTAATGACTAATAGAACAAACTTTGAACTTGAAAAAGCAAAGAAAAGAGCTGAAATAGTTGATGGACTTATCGCAATGGTGTCAATTTTAGATGCAGTTGTAACAACAATTCGAAATTCAAAAGATAAGAAAAATGCAAAAGAAAATTTAATGTCAATTTATAATTTTACAGAAATTCAAGCTGAAGCAATCGTTATGTTACAATTATATCGTTTAACAAATACCGATATATTTGCTTTAAGAACAGAAGCAAAAGAATTAACAAAAAATATTAAACATTTTGAAAAAATCTTATCTAGTGATCATAATTTATCAGAAGAAATTAAAACGGAATTGATCAAAACTAAAGAAATAATTGATGTTCCTAGACTTACACAAATTGAAGATCAAGTTCAAGAAACACAAATCGCAAAAGTTGATTTTATTGCAAAAGACGAAGTTGTTTTACTTATCACTCATGATGGATATTTAAAACGCTTAAGTAAAAAAGCATATGCTTCACAAACAGAACCAACAAAATTAAAAGATGGAGATGTTATTACAGATATTTACAATGTTTATACAACTGATACTTTAATTCAATTTACAGATTTAGGTAATTACGTATATTTACCAATTTATAAAATTCCTGAAGTTAAAAATAAAGATATGGGTGCCCATGTAAGTAATTTAATTGGTATGGAAGCAAACGAAAAAATTATTTTTAGCACGGTAGTAAGTGATTTTAAAGAAGATAAATATGCTTTAATTGCGACAAAAAATGGTTTAATCAAACGAATCGCATTAGAAAAATTAGAAGTAAATCGTTATTCAAAGGTTATTAAAGCCACAAAATTACGTGATGGTGATTATGTTGTTAGTGCCGATATTGTAACAGGTGATGATCATGAAGTTATCATTGCGACTAAAGATGGATTTATGAATCGTTATGATGGTTCAGAAATTAGCGTCATTGAACCAGCTTCATTTGGTGTTAAATCGATTGAATTAAAGAGTAGGCCTAATGATTATGTTGTCGGCGCAAAATTTGTTGATGAAAAAGACATTGTTTTACTTCTTACAAATCGTGGTAATGTTAAAAGAATGCGTCCAGATGAAGTAAATAAGGGCAAGAAGAATCATGTTGGTAAAATGTATTTAAAATATGTTAGATCGAATGTTCATGAAGCAGTGGATTTAGAAGTAATCCATTATAAGAATACAAATTCTGATTTACAAAGCTATATTTACTGTCAAAAAGGTTTTGTTGAAATTGATTATACTATTTTAAGAACCGCTATTGCTGATAACGGTAAAAAAATGGTTAAAGAGGATTTAGGAAAACCAGAATCAATTGTAATTTGTAGAAATGATGATGATCGTAGCCTATAAATTTTAAGTCTTATTTAGTTGAAAAGAGATTTGAATTATGGTATAATATTTGCCGTTGAGGTGAGTAGTATGATCAAAATTGCGGTTGACGGACCAGCTGGGGCTGGTAAAAGTACCATTGCGAAAATAGTTGCAAAAGAACTTAATATTGAATATATTGATACAGGCGCAATGTATCGAGCAATAACTTTAAAAGCAATGAAACTTAATAAAAATTTAGAAGATGAAAATGCATATGACTTTTTAGAATCAACTAAATTAGATAGTGTCAATGGCAAAATTTATTTAGATGATATCGATGTTAATGAAGAAATTAGAAGCGTTGATGTCACTAAAAATGTTTCTACACCTTCAAAAATGGCAATCGTAAGAAATTATTTAGTTAATTTTCAACGCGAAATAAGCAAATCAAAAAGTGTTATTATGGATGGAAGAGATATTGGTACCGTTGTTTTACCAGATGCAAATCCGAAAATCTATTTAGACGCTTCTGTTGAATGCCGAGCAATTAGAAGAATGAATGAACGAAGTGCAAAAGGTATTCAAACATCCTTTGAAGAAACAAAGGAAGAAATTATTGTTCGTGACAAAAAGGATTCATCAAGAGAAATTAGTCCATTGAGAGTCGCTGATGACGCAATAGTTATTGATACATCAGATATGTCAATTGAACAAGTTGTGACTAAAATTATTGAAATTGTTAACGAAAGGGGCTTAATGAAAATGAGCAATGAATTATTTAAAGAAGGACAAGAAGTTAAAGGGATTATTAAAAATGTTACAAAAACAGCTGTTTACATTGATTTAGCAGGTGATACTACAGGTGTTATTTACACAAATGATTTAGAAAATTATACTGAAGGACAAAAACTAAGTCAAATGTATCATGAAGGTGAAGAATTCACAGCTTTAGTTAAACAAGTAACAAAAGATAAAAAACGTGAAACTCCTCTAATTGTTTTGTCAACTAAACTATATCAAGCAAAGGAAAAATTACCTGTATTTGATGAATTAAAAGAAAATGATGAAATTATTGAAGCAAAAGTTGTCGCAACTAATAAAGGTGGCGCCGAACTTAGTTATGATGATTTTAAATTATTCTTACCTCAAAGATTAAGTAGTTTATCACCTGAAGCTTTAAATCAATTAAAAGGTGAAAAAATTAAAGTTATCGTTACTTCTGTAGATCATGATACTTTAAGAGTTGTTGTTTCACAAATTCTTGCTGAGAAAAAAGAACATCGTCTTGCAAAAGAAGCCGCATTAAGCCAAATTCATGTTGATGATATATTAACTGGAACTGTTGAAAAAGTTGTTGATTTTGGTGCATTTGTAAGTTTTGGGCTTGTTTCTGGATTACTACATCGTAATGAAATTGCTCATAAAGCTTCAAGAAATGTAACTTCAATAAAAGAAGGCGACGAAGTAAAAGTAAAAGTTTTATCAGTTGAAAATGGTAAAATTAGTTTATCAATGAAAGCATTAACTCCACATCCTTGGACTGTATTAAAAGATAAATATCATGTTGATGATGTTTTTGATGGAGAAATTGTAAATATTATTCCTGCAGGATTAATTATTAAATTAACTGATGATTATAATGGATTAATGCCAGGAGCTGAATATTCATGGTTTGTAAATGATAAAATGGATGGAAAAGTTGAAATTGGTCAAACAATTAAAGTTAAAGTAACAGCAATTGATGACGAAAAACAACGTGTTTCTCTTTCTCATAAACAAACATTAGATAATACATGGGGTAGCGTTAAATTACATCGTGGTGATACAATTAATGTTACAATCATTTCAAGTGAAGAAAAAGGTGCGAAAGTTGCTTTTGGAAATATTGAAGGATTCTTACCTCTTAATGAAGTTTCACAAACTAAGAGAGTATCAAAAATTGAAGAAGCATATCCATTAAATACAAAAGTTGACGCTTTAGTACAAGATTTTGATGCAAGTCGTGCACGTTTAGTTGTTAGTATTAAACAATTAGAAATTGCAAAAGAAAGAGCATCATATGATAATTATTTGAAAAAAGAAGCTTCAGAAAAACGCGAAACTACAATTGGCGATTTACTTGGCGACAAAATCAATGATTTCTTTAAGGAAAACTAAAATTTTATGACAAGAGGTATCGTTGCAATCGTAGGCCGACCTAATGTCGGAAAGTCAAGTCTTTTTAATCGATTAGCAGGCGATAAATTAGCTATAACAGATGATATGAGCGGTGTCACTAGAGACCGCTTATATTCAAAATGTGTATGGTTAGATCAAGAATTTAGTTTAATTGATACTGGTGGTATTGAATTAAGTAATTTACCATTTATGGAAGAAATCAAAGCTCAAGCAACGCTTGCGATTGATGAAGCTGACGTTATTGTTTTAGTAGTTGATGGTCGTGTTGGCATAACAAATGATGACGAAAATGTTATGAATATTTTACATAAAGCAAATAAACCAGTTATCGTTGCGGCTAACAAAATTGATGATATAAAATTTATCGATAATATTTATGATTTTTATAGTTTAGGCGTTGAGGAAGTTTATCCTGTCAGTGCTTTGCATGGTGCTGGTA
>CAZPFZ010000067.1:0-7501 GCA_964585955.1 uncultured Acidiphilium sp. | reverse complement strand
ATATTAACATAATATTAATAATTTTGTCAACTCAATCGATCTGTTTGCAAATTATTATATTCAAATAATTAAGTTAATAGACGATTTACTTAATTTTGTTGAATAAAATGTGGCATTTTTTGTATATAAAAAAGGTAAGTAAAGATGTAAGTGCCGTCTTTATAACGTTAAACAGTAATGTCCAAAGTAAGGCAGGGTACATAACGGAACTTTCGGTAAGCCCAAAAAGTGGCAACAAAAAGAATTGATTGCATAACCACATAGAAATGCAAAAAATCGCGCTGCTAACAGCAAGCGCTAAAACAGCGCCTACTTTATTTTTTTTGCGCATATAAATAATTCCCGCAACCGCCGCGTAAAGCGAGCCGCTAACCAAGTTGGAAAGATCTCCCACAAAATTAGTGCTTGTGCCACGCAAAAGCAAACAGATAAGAACTTTAAAAGCATTAACCAAAACTCCCGTTATTGGGCCGAACATAAAGGACGCCATAAGCGACGGACAGTCCGAAAAGTTAAGTTTAAGCCATGGCACAGCTGGTAAAAAGGGAAATTCTATGTATAGTAGAACTACACCTAAAGCGGTAAGCATGGCAACCTTTGCCAAAAAGGTTGCCGAAAGCCGAAAACTACTTCGGCTGTATTTTGATTGGTTGGCACTTTCCGTTTGCATGGCGTTTTCTGCTTGGTTGGTTTTATCGGTGACGGGTGCATCCGATAAATTTTCTTTTTTTAACTGATTATCGCTCATAAAATAAACCTCCGTTATAAAAGGGTAAAAATACGGGGTAAAAACAACAAAAAAAGTCCCGAAGTTAATCGGGACGGCAAAATAAAATAATATTTATCATTATTATAAATTGCATTCTTTTCTCATCCGGACTATAACCGTCGGCACGGGAATTTCACCCGTTCGGCGTTGGTATAAACCAACGTTCATAGGCTGTACTATCGGTGTGGATTTTCGCCACGCCCCAAAGAATTATTATATTGCTATTTTAAACTTATGTATGTATATTGTCAAGCAAAAAGTAAGGTTTTTGCCGTTTGCTATTTATTTTTTTATAGTGTAGGCAATATAGGTTAGGTGGTCGCCCAATCTTTCAAGGTTAGAAACAAGGTTGATAAAAATACTGCTGTTTTCGGGGTGACATTCGCCTTTATTCAAACGGTCAATGTGGTTGTCTATAAGCGTCTTTCTCAAGCGGTCTATTTCTTCTTCGGTTTTATCGATCTTAGCTAACAACGCAACATTATTTTCAAGCAAAGCTTGCTTAGTAAGGGCATACATGCTTTCTATTTTTTCAACCATATAATTAAGTTGTTCTTTTACACTGTCCGAAAAAGAAAGGTTGTGTTTAACTTCTTTTGCAGTATATTTGGCAAAGTTATCTGCTATTTCGGCAATTCTCATTATATCGCCTATATTTTTATGTATATCGGTAATATGGTTTTCTTCCGCAAGCGATTTACAGTGTGCCGAAACTTTAATAATAAAGTTGACAATTTCTTGGCTGTAAATATTTGTTTTTTCAATATCTTCTTGTATCTCTTCTATTTTGGCAGTGTCCTTATTATAAAAAGCTTTATAGGATTTTCTAAAAACATCCATTGCGCTATCCGAAAGCAACATTATTTCTTTTTCAAGTTGGTTTATTGCAAGCGACGGCGTGCTTATAAGACGTTCGTCCATATATGTAACTGTTTGAGTTTTTTGTTTGTCGCGTATAATTAAGGTGGAAAGTTTAACAAAAACTCCTGTAAAGGGTAAGAATAAAGCAGTGCATATGGTATTAAAGAAAGTGTGGAACATTGCTATTTGCGTTGCCGTTTCGGTAAACCATATCTTAAACGTTTGCTCCATAAATTGCGGCCAAAGCATTAAAACGGTAAAAAAGATTATTGAACCAAAAACGTTAAACATAAGGTGTATCAAGCTAGCGCGTTTTGCGTTTGAAGTCGCTCCTATAGAGGACATAAGTGCCGTCACACAGGATCCTATGTTTGTACCGAGGATGATATATAAAACTTCGTTTCCGCCCGTACCTATTTGCAAGCCTGCAACAGAAATAGCTATTATAATAGAGGTTGTAGCCGAGCTCGATTGCACAAGTGCGGTAAGAATAATTCCTATAAAAAACAATAAAAACGGGTTTTGAACCACTTCAAAAACGGCTTGTATTGCTTCTTTGTTTACCGACATCGAATCGGACATTATATCTAATCCTATAAAAACAAGCCCCAAGCCCGCAACTATCATAGCCGCCCTTTTTACGTTTTCGTTTTTAACGACCATGGTTGTCATCATGCCTAAAAACACCGAAATTTGAACATAAGTCGTTATGGGAAAGGCTGAAAGTGCAGATATTTGCGCAGTAATGGTGGTACCTATATTCGCGCCCATTATCATTGCGGTTGCTTGATATAAGTTCATAATTCCAACATTAACAAAGCCGACAATTAAAACTGTTGTAACGCCGGAACTTTGAATTATAGCGGTAGTTGCCGCACCTATTCCCACGTTTAACAGTTTTTTGTCGGCTGTTTTGTTAAATAAATTTCGTATTTTAAATGTAGCGAGTTGTTCTATATTAGACGTTAAAAGATGTACGCCCGTTAAAAAAACACCCGTTCCGGCAAGCAATTTTACTATAAATAAAAGAATTTCCTGTGCAGTCATATAGTTTCCTCGTAAGTTGGCTATGTAGGCATTAGAGAAATAAACTCGTTAAGCCTTAAAAAAAGCGTCTTTTTTGTCTCTTTTGGTAAATTGTTGCTCCGTAGTATTTGTTATACAACGCCGCGCCACTTTACCAAAACTGCCTAAAAAACACACATTTAAGGTGCTTCGCATTTTAACGCTGATAAATTTAGAAAAATCAAGGCAAACGACCGCGGTCATACCGAACGTATTACAAGGGAGTTTAACGACGATTTTGCAAATTTTGCAACGTTAAAACTTGAATAGGGGTTCAATTCTCTCATGCCTAAGCATTGGCTTTAAGCGTGCAGCGTTAAAACAGGGAATAAAAGGAGTATTTGTTTAACGCCTAAAAGTGGGGTCAGAGTAAAGCGGTTTTGCATAAAAAACAACCGCTGTTTTTATATGATTATCGGGTGCGTTAATTTATAAAAAACGTTGCACTTTTTCCGTCTTTTACATTTTATCATATGTTTATGTGCTCACGCAAATATTTTTATGCGCAAATTTAAAAAAAATAAAAAAATATTATTTTGCTAAAGTGTAAAAATTTGAAAAAAATATTATAAAAGTCGCCGTATAGATCGATTATCGCATATTTTTGCACTTTTTAGCATAGTGCAATCTAATACCAATTAAAGTAGCGTAATAAGCTTGCCGAAAAAAAATGCTATAAAAAATTAACGCCTTAAAAAGTATTTTTTATTAATAAAAAATACGGGAGAGCCACAAAAGAGCACCTCCCGTAAAATCACCTAATTATTTAAAAATCATTCGTCAATATCAAATCCAAGCTTTACAAGGCGTGCCGAAATTCCGCTCAAACTTCTGCCGTGCAACTCAGCCATTTTTTCCAAGCTTTTGCCGGCATTAGCTTCTTTTAATAATTTTTGGTCCTCCTCGTCCGTCCAACGTTTTTTGCCGTTTTCATCGTTATCGGTAATTAAACCGAGCCTTGTTAGGCGTGCAATAATACCGCTTGAATTACGCAAATGTTTTTTGCTTATTTTAGCAATTTTCCACCCATTGTTAAATTCATCTGTTAAACGTTTATCTTCCTCGTCCGTCCATTTTGTGTTAACCTTGCTCATTTTTAAACTTTCTTCGTTTAAAGCAAGCAGTTTAGAATAGTCTCCCAATGCTTTCACAGTGTTTTGCAGTAACTTATAATCATCTTCCGATAATACCGCAACGTTTACAAAATGGGTTAGCTGCCCTTTAAGTATTGCTATTTTTTCGGATTTTTCCATAATTTTCCCCTCCGGGTGTTTTTATTTGATAAACGCCGCAATAAAAGGTTAAACTTAGGTTGCGGCGTTATGTTTTTATGTGGTTTTTTTATTAAAAGGGTAAAGAAGATGTAGCTTTATTTACCGCGGCTGTAAACAATTCACAAAGGTAGGTGAAAGGTTTATTAATGCGCGTGCAATCATCGCCGTCATCTGAAACAACCGAAAATTCTCCGTTTTCGCCTTTAATAACGTAGCTTGCGTTTTCGTCGGCGTATGGCTCATTTTGTGTGCTGTTTTCATATGTTTCCAAATAGCTTAGGTAAAGTGAAATTTTATTTTCCAAAGAAGTTAATTCGTCAATTGCAGGTTGAATAATTTCACCTAAGTTGTAAGCTTGCAAGTTTTCCTTTTGTTGGGTAACTATATTTTTAATTTCGGAAGTTACGTAAGAGGCAACTTTGCGTGAACCGTTAGGTTGTACTATTATGTTATTTTGCAAGGATGAAAGCACGCTTTCGTATTCGGATGCGATAGTGCTGTCAAACGTGCCGCTTTCGGTAACTTTATCAATAATTTTAGCAGAGCTTGTCAATGCGTTGTACATTTCGCTAAATGCATTTATAATTTCCGAATATGTATAACCCGTTTGTTTGCCCATTACTTTTGCGTTATTTTCTTTTATATCTTCAAAGTTGTTTTTAATAACGTCTATTATGTTTGTAATATTGTTATTGTCGTCAGAGGACGAATAAGAATTAAATGTTTGTGAAATAACAACTAAACCGCAATCACCTATTAAAACCGAGGGTGCTATTTCGTCTAATTCCTCTGCAAAAGAGCTATCGTTTATAAGGTTAGAAAAATCCGTTTGAGAGGCAAGTTTAATTGCTTTTCCGATGTAACCTAATTCAGTTTCAAAGCTAAAATCTTTAGTTAATCTCGTTTTTATTGTTTCTACCGATACATAATTGTTATCAATTTTTATCGAGTCTATAAACGACGTTATAAAGTCAGTAATAAGCTGTCTAGTAATAATTTCCGAGTTGCAAGCAAGCGTTTCGTCAAGAACTTTTCCTAATTTTGAACCTTCTGTGGCAAAGTCAAAGTCAACGCCATCGTTATCCATAAGATATTCTTTAACTGAAACCAGTTTGGTTAATGCCGCAAATTCCGTTTTAAAACTGCCGGTAAATGAACTAAAACTGTTTTTTATCGTTTGTGCAGTTTGGTAAAATTCGGAAGTTTCGTCTATAGAGGCAAACGTTGAATCTATAAAGGTTACAGCAATAGCATTTATATCCGAGCGGTTAACTAAGCCGTCAGCAATTACAGCGTCTAACTTTTCGCCTATTTTTTCAAAGGGTAGGGCGGTTATGTCCTCCGCTTGCATTACGGGTAAAACTTCAATCATCAAGTCCATAATCGTTGTAAGACTTGTTTTTATTTTTTCACCTTCTAAATACGAAAGTCTGTCAACCGTGTTTACCAAAAGCGTTTTTAAGCTTTTCATCATTTCGCTTTCGCCAAAATCTTTGTTTTGTATAAAAGCTTTTGCCATCGGCATAACCGACTGAATGCCCGCTTGAACTATCTTGCTGTCTAACATAACCGAAAAAGATTCGGATATTTCTGTAAGTTGTTCTGCTGATGCAGTGCCGTTTGCTATTGCGTCAAAATCAAAATTTTCAAATTGTTTCAGCGCGTTAACAATTGTTTGCAATTCAACAATTTCGTCTGTTAAAACAATAGTTGTGTCGTTATAGGTGGTTGTGGTTATTGTAGAAAAAACCATAAATTGCAAGTCGCCTATACCTATTTTATCCATAACGCTTATAATGGCGTTTGTCTTATAAATGTTAACTAAACTCTTTAAAGCATCATCTGATTCAGAAGCGGAAGAAATTGAATTATCTTGCTCAATACCCTCTGATAATGGACTTATAGACTGACTTTCTTCACTGCCGACCGCTAATTGTTCGTACATATAAGAATACCCGGTAAGTGGCATAAAAATAGTCGCCGCTACTAAAACGCCGGTAGTTAAACCAATCAAGCCACCGAATAATCTTTTCTTGGGTTTGTATTTATCGTGAATAAATATTGCGTTTACAATTTTGAACAGTACAAAGGTAACTTCTTTTAAAATAAAGAAGAACAGCACGAAAAATACGCCGTTTAACACGAGCGAAACCATTGCTATTGCAAAATCTATAGAAGACGCTAGATCTTCGGCTGTTACGTTAAGTTGTGCTTGCAATATAGCCGAAACGAATTCGCGAATTGTAGTAAGCTGAATATCTCCGCTGGTTATATTCAAAAAGGAAAAATCAACATCCATAAGTTTTGGGGTTAGTGATGTTGTTAGTAGCATGCAAATAATAAAGCATGCAAATAACCAAACAAAACGTATTAAAGAACGTTTCCAACCGCGAATTAATCCAACAAAAAATCCGCTTACGACAAAGTATAAAACTATAGCCGTTATTACGGTTGAAAAAACAGTTAATGTTTCTGATGGCATAACTTACTCCTTCTTACGCGCGCTTGGCGCATTTATTAATAGTATATACAAGTATTATAATACATAACGCGTTTTTTTGTCAAACGCATTTTTACTATTTCTCGATTTAACGTAATTTATAAAAAAGAAGGTATAAAAAAACGCAGCAAAAAACGTTTAGCCGCGAAAAGGGTATTATAGGTATGGAAATTTTATATACACGTGCCATTGCCGTTAGTTCTAAAAAAATAAAAAAGTGCCGCTATAGGTTGATTATTGGCACTTTTACTAAAAAATCAAACAAGAAGAGTTAGTCGGGTAAAATTAGCCCGGACGAAACCACGTGAAGAGCTAAACGTGATATAGAATTAAATCCCGTTTTAGAAAGCATACTTGTTATATGCGTTTTTACGCTGCTTTCCGAAATAAACATTTTGACGGCTATTTCTTTTCTGTCTAAGCCCTCGCAAAAAAGTCTTAAAACATTTATTTCTTGTTTAGAAAGTTGAGATATTATTTCGCTTTTATTATCGGTTGGAAAAATATTATATCCGCCGGCGCTGCTTTTTATAACGCCAATAAGCTCTTCCGACGAAATATTTTTGTAAACAAAAGAGTCTGCTCCTGCTTCTTTTGCTCTATCCGCAAACGAAATCTCGGGCAGTCCCGTCATAACAACAATTTTTATTTGGGGATATTGCCTTTTAATTTCCGCAATATAATCGAGCGAATTATTGCCGTTTGCGGTACAAACGTCGGTTAACACAAGGTTTGCATTGCACGTTTTAAGGCATTCCGAAATTTTAGCAGCATCGGTTATTTTTGCTATAACGTTAATATCTTCGCTTTTAGAAATAGTCGATGCAATCCCGTCGAGCAATATTTTTTGGTCTTCGCATATAAGTACGTTTATCATAGGGGGTCTCCGTATTGTAAACTTGGCTCGTTTATAACTAGGGGGTTATAAAAAATTAATAAACACAAACATTATAACATAAAATGAGTTATATATCACTACATTTTTTGATTAAATTGATAAATATTTGATCTATCGCCCGTTATATATGAAAA
>CAZPFZ010000066.1:0-7526 GCA_964585955.1 uncultured Acidiphilium sp. | reverse complement strand
TTGCTGGCGTTGCAACACTCCGCTTATTTATTATGCACGCAACAGTTGGTTTATAAAAATGACCGCCGTTAAGGATCAGCTTTTAAAAGCCAATGCGTCAATCAATTGGATTCCTCCCACAATAGGTTCGGGCAGAATGGGCAACTTCCTCGAAAATGTCATAGATTGGGGACTTTCGCGCGAGCGTTATTGGGGCACTCCTTTACCCGTATGGGTTTGTAAAGATTGCGGACATGTTCACGTAATAGGTTCTCGCAAAGAATTAACCGAGCTTTCCGGTAAAGAAGGGGTGGAATTACACCGTCCGTTTATAGACGAAGTTACCTTCAAATGCGAAAAATGCGGCAGTGAAATGCACCGAGTAAAAGAGGTTATCGACTGTTGGTTCGATTCCGGCTCTATGCCCTTTGCTCAGCTTCATTATCCGTTTGAAAATGCCGATTTGTTTGAAAAACGTTTCCCCGCGGATTTTATCAGCGAAGCCGTAGATCAAACGCGCGGTTGGTTCTACACGCTACTTGCCATTTCCGTACTACTATTCGATAAAGCACCCTTTAAAAACTGCATAGTTTTAGGGCTTGTAAACGATAAAAACGGTATAAAAATGAGCAAACATATAGGCAACGTAGTCGATCCGTGGAGTGTTCTCGATGCTCAAGGCGCCGATGCTGTAAGATGGTATTTTTACACTTCTTCCGCACCATGGTTGCCTTCACGCTTCTCCGGAGAAGCGGTTAGCGAATGTCAGCGCCGTTTTATGGGTACACTCTGGAATACTTATGCCTTCTTCGTGCTCTATGCCGAAATAGATAAATACGATCCGTCAAAATACGACATTAATAAGTGTAAACTTTCGCTTATGGATAAGTGGGTGTTGTCAAAACTCAACACGCTTATAAAAACAGTGGATGACGGACTTAAAGAATATAAAATTTTTGAAACATCAAGAGCAATCGAAAGTTATGTAGACGAGCTTTCCAATTGGTATGTTCGCCGCGGCAGAGAACGTTATTGGGGCAAGGATATGACCGAAGATAAAGCCGCCGCATACACCACGTTGTGGACTGTTTTGGTAACTCTTTCAAAAATTTTAGCACCCTTTACGCCGTTTATGGCTGAAAGCATTTATCGCAATCTCGTTCCCGAATTTTATAAAGACGCACCAATTTCGGTACATCTTTGTAACTTCCCGACCTTCGATCCAAGCATGGTAGATGTCGATTTAGAAGAGGGCATGCAAGATGTTTTAAATATAGTATTGCTCGGCAGAAGCGCGCGTAATACATCTAACATTAAAAACCGTCAGCCGCTTGCAAAATTGTATATAGCAACCGATAAAAAGGTAAAACTTACCGATGGACTTTATGCAATCGCTCGCGACGAACTTAATGTTAAACAATTTGAATTATTGCACGATGCAAGTGCTTTTGTAAGCTATAAAATTAAACCGCAATTAAAAACTCTCGGTCCAAAATATGGCAAAAAACTCGGTGCAATAAAGACTTTCTTAGAAAATTGCAATGCACAAGAGGTTGTTCTCACCGTAAAATCGGGCAAAACTTACACAACCGAATTAGACGGCGAGCAGGTAGAATTTACACTTGACGACCTTTTAATAAGTTCCGAAAGTGCAGAAGGCTATGTTTCCGCAAGCGAAAACGGCTTAACTGTAATACTCGACGTTCACCTTACAAGAGAGCTTGTGCTTGAAGGAATTCTTCGCGAAATTGTTTCAAAAGTGCAAACAATGCGTAAAGAAGCCGGGTTTGAAGTAACCGACAGAATAGTTTTGCACTATAATGCATCGGGCGACGTAGCCGAAGTGTTAACGTGTAGCGCCGACGAACTAAAAACCGCTGTTTTAGCCGAACAAATTCTTTGCGAAAACAGTGTAGAAAAAGGATATGTTAAACAGTTCGAGCTCAACGGCGAAAACGTGACTTTATCGGTTGAAAAGCTGTAAAAAAACGCAAAAATAAAAGGAGTTTTTTAAATATATGCAAACTGCCGATAAATGGAAGGATTATTCGGTTATAGCCACGGGTGACGGATATAAACTTGAAAAATGGGGCGATGTAGTATTGCTCAGACCCGACCCTCAGGTTATTTGGAAAACCTCCGTCAATATGCTCGAATATCCCGATTTAAACGCACGCTATATAAGGAGTAAATCGGGTGGCGGCGAATGGGAATATTTTAAACGCGTGCCCGACGAATGGATTATATCTTACGGAGAACTTAAATTCAAAGTTAAACCTATGGGGTTTAAGCATACCGGGTTATTCCCCGAACAAGCGGTAAACTGGGATAAAATGTCCGACCTTATAAAAAATGCCGGCAGACCTATAAGCGTTCTTAACCTATTTGCATACACAGGCGGGGCAACGGTTGCGTGCCTAAATGCGGGTGCTTCCGTTTGCCATGTGGATGCTTCGAAGGGCATGGTAGAGCGCGCAGGCGAAAACGTAAGGTTATCCGGTCTTGGCGATAAACCCGTAAGGTTTATAATAGACGATTGTAAAAAGTTTATTATGCGCGAAATACGCCGCGGCAGAAAATACGATGCCATAATAATGGATCCTCCAAGTTATGGCAGGGGACCTAACGGTGAAATGTGGAAAATAGAAGACGAGCTATATTCGCTTGTGGAATTATGCAAGCAAGTGCTTTCCGATAACCCTTTATTCTTTTTAATAAACAGTTATACAACGGGGTTGCAACCGCAGGTTTTAAAAAACATATTAACGCTTGTGCTAAGTGACTATAACGGCGAAATACAGTCGTATGAGGTAGGTTTGCCCACGCAAGAAGGTATTGTTTTACCTTGCGGGGCAAGCGGTATGTTTATAGCTAGGCATATCACATAAATAAAATAATTAAGTCGCGCGTAACATACGTCGCACGGAGATTTTATATGACCGAAATGAAAATAGAAGATTTGGTTGTTTTATACGAAGATAACCATGTAATTGTTGTTTTAAAACCGCAAAACGTACCTTGTTGCGGGGATGAATCTAAGGATAAAGATTTATTGACCATCGTAAAAGAGTATATAAAGGTTAAAGAAAACAAGCCGGGAAACGTTTACGTCGGACTTGTTCACCGGTTAGATAGGGTAACCGGCGGAGTTATGGTTTTTGCCAAAAGCTCAAAAGCCGCGTCAAGGCTGTCCGAGCAAATGCGCGAGGGGGATTTTGAGAAAAAGTATATGGCTGTTTTGGTCAAAACTCCCGAACAACCCACCGCCGTATTGCGCCACTACGTTAAGAAAAACCCCGTAAATAATATGGTTTACGTATGCGGACAAACAGTAGAGGGCGCTAAGTTTTGCGAACTTGAATATCGTATATTGCAAACTGCAAAAGGTTTAGCTTTAGCAAAAGTAATTTTGCACACGGGCAGAACTCATCAAATAAGGGTGCAAACTGCGGCTATAGGCTGTCCTGTTTTTGGAGATATGCGTTACGGCGGTGAAAAAGCCGTAAAGGGCAACCTTGCATTATGGGCTACATCGCTTTCTTTTACCCATCCCGTTTCAAAAGAACGCCTTGTGTTTAAGGTGGAACCGCCTGTCGACAAAGCGCCTTGGAATATATTTGAAATAAGCAAAGAAATTGAAATGTTTTAATTTTTAAGCTTGTTACATCTTTGCTAAATTATTCGGCAAAAGCTTAAAAATCAACCTATAGCCGTATTTTTATAAAACAATCGGCTAAATTAAAAAAATAAAGGAGATTGTATGGAAGCGTTTAAAGCGTTGTATCAAAATCTAATCGGATTTGATTGGAAATTGATCATTATGTGGATTATAGGCGGATTACTTATTTTTCTCGCCATAAAAAAGCAAATGGAACCCTCGTTGCTTCTGCCTATGGGTTTTGGGGCTATATTATGCAACCTGCCCAATTCGGGTGCGGTCGGGGCGGAAGGTCCTCTTACCGTGCTGTTTAATGCAGGTATAGCAAACGAACTTTTCCCCTTACTATTATTTATAGGAATAGGTGCAATGATCGATTTTGGACCTATTTTGGCAAATCCAAAACTTATGTTTTTCGGGGTGGCTGCGCAATTCGGTATATTTTTAACGTTAAGTTTAAGCGCTCTTTTGTTCGGTGACCTTAAAGAAGCTGCATCTATTGCAATGATCGGTGCGGCGGACGGACCTACCGCAATATTCGTAGCAATCAAATTGGGTTCAAAATACCTTGGAGCAATAATGGTGGCTGCATATTCGTATATGGCGCTCGTTCCTATAGTTCAACCGCCGGTAATAAAACTTTTAACAACTAAAAAAGAACGTCTTATACATATGGAATATAAGCCGCAAAGCGTTACCAAACTGACAAAAATCATATTCCCCGTATTTGTTACAGTTCTTGCAGGCTTGGTTGCACCCGATTCCGTCGCTTTGGTAGGTTTTTTAATGTTCGGCAATTTGTTGCGCGAATGCGGTGTGTTAAATTCATTGTCCGAAACAGCTCAAAATGTTTTAACAAACCTTATAACATTGCTTTTAGGTTTAATAGTAGCCACTCAAATGCAAGCAGATGCATTTTTAAACCTAAATACGTTTATGATTTTGCTGTTAGGGTTGTTTGCTTTCGTATTCGATACCGCAGGCGGCGTATTGTTTGCAAAACTTTACAATTTGTTTGCCAAAGAAAAGGTAAATCCCATGATAGGTGCAGCGGGCATATCCGCATTCCCAATGTCGTCACGCGTCGTACATAAAATGGCATTAAAAGAAGATCCGCAAAACTTCGTGCTTATGCAATCGGTTGCTGTTAACGTATCGGGGCAAATAGCTTCCGTTATAGCCGGTGGCATGATACTTGCGTTTTTCCAATAATATCGGTGTGCGTTAAAAAATAGAATGGCAAAATAAAGGAGTTTTTATGAATATCAGTGTAGAAGCCTTTTTGCAATCGCTAAAATATATGGGCGTAGGAATGCTCGGAATA
The DNA here is from genome assembly GCA_964585955.1 of uncultured Acidiphilium sp. Classification (GTDB taxonomy): domain Bacteria; phylum Bacillota; class Clostridia; order Christensenellales; family Borkfalkiaceae; genus HGM11416. The sequence continues at coordinate 2,565 of CAZPFZ010000066.1, read as the reverse complement.
TTTATAGTAATAGCAATAATTGTCTTAATGGTAACGCTGCTTAACAAGGTAACGTCGCATTTTGGCAAAAAGAATAACGAAAAAGACCTCGAAAACGGCTAAAAAATGCCGACCGAGCCGAATTATTTCGGTAATATGTATAATTATATAAAAAATTACTTATAAAACGCTGTATTTGTTTGACAAAAATACAAATTCGGTGTAAAATTAAAGATATTATGAACAATTATGTGCGAGAATATTTTCTCGCCGATAATTCAGGGAGTTTCACTTTATGAAAATGAGGAAAATTACCGCATTTATTACAGCAGTAGTAGCCGTCGTTGCCGCATTGGCAATAATGCCTACTTCAAAAGTTTTAAGCTATGCAGACGAATCCGCAACAGTTTCTTTCGTTCAAACTTACGAATACAAAGATTTGTATCTTGTAAAAAAAGTTTTAGCCGCCAAAGGCGAAACTTATAACGAAGAACTCACATATAAGTTTACCTACGGCGACGTTACTTCGCCCGAAGTAAATAAAAACAGCACGTCTAAAACAAGATTTAAATGCGCTTTAGGTAATGATGCTTTCACCGTATACACGGTTGCCGACGGTACCGATACTAAGGTTGCCGAATGTATGGTTGCTATTGTAGATAAAGAGTCTGTTGCCGCTGATTCTATTAAATATGTTTTAGATGACGCCGCTCTTACCGCCTACGCTAACGAGGTTAAAGAAGAATATTCCGATCTCGAACTCGACGATAAGTTTTATTATCCCGATCTCGACGATATGCTCGTTTCTGATTATTTCGATTATGCCGATTTAACCAAAACGGTATATTACAGCAAACCTTCGGATAGTTCTTTTTCAAGCACCACGTCCAAATATTTCACTTTAAGCGAACTTGGTACTTATAGTTTTTATGTAGTAGCAAACGATTCTTTAAAGCAAGGCAAATTTGCAGTTGACGTAAGCAGTCTTACCGCAAAAGATGCCGACGATAAAAACGGTGTTAAATGTGAAGGCTATTATGATGGCGATCAACTCAAATATTTAAGAAAAATCGACGGTTGGTATACCGTAAACGGTACTGAAGAAACGCTTGTTTGCCCTATCTTTAAATTTGAGTTTTTAAATAAAAAAGCTCCTACCGTTACCGTAACCAAAGCCGAAAACGCTTATAAGGGCATTACTTACAGTGATGTAAAATCAATGCTTACCGTTGTTTCTGTAGAAGATAACGTTGAATATAAACTTTATTATAGCAAAAACAACTTAAAAACAGGCGATATCGAAGATTGGGTAAAAGAGGGTGTAGAAATTGTTGAAAATGCCAACAATGCAACCGATGTTACCGATAAAGAAGAATGTGGTTTCGATGCTTCCGCTTTAACATTCACCCCCGATGCAGAAGGTTATTATTATGTTGTTTGCAAAGTAGCCGATAAATACGGTTCTTACTATGCAGTAACACAGCCTATCTTAGCTAAGGGCGGATTTAGGGAAGTTACTTATGAAAGCGAATTCTTAAAATATAACTGGGTATCCATGCTCTTCCTTGGCATTGCTCTTCTTTCGTTTATAGCGTTACTTTGCGTTATATTCATTAAACCTAAAGATGCAGCGGAAGTCGAACAAGACGTTAAACCCGTTTCTAAAAAATAATAAATAAGTTAAACGGAGCGGTTATTTATATAATTGCTCCGTTTTTTTTTTAATTATGAATATAATAAATGTCAACTGTTCAAAACCATACAATATATATATAGGTGAAAACTTTACTGAATTTTTAGAAATATTCAGTAAACACTTATCCAAAAAAAAGGTTGCTTTGTTAATTAGCGAAAATGTAGATAATCGTCATATCTCTTCGCTATTTGATTTATTGTCTCAAACAAATGCAGATGTTTATTCCTATACCTTAAACGACGGCGAAAATTTTAAAAATACCGATAGTTTAAAGCTTATTACCGCATTTTTGCAGCTTAACGATTTTTCGCGCAAAGATGTTGTAATTAATGTCGGTGGCGGCACAGTTTGCGATTGCGGAGGTTTTATAGCTGGGCTCTACAAAAGGGGAATCTCGTATATAAATATTCCCACAACCTTGTTATGTGCCGTAGACGCGTGTATCGGCGGAAAAACAGCTATAGATATTAACGGCTGTAAAAATTTGTGGGGCTTGTTTTATCAACCGGAATGTGTTTTTATTAATCTCGAATTACTTAAATGTTTGCCCAACGATGTGTTTGCACAAGGCATATCTGAAATAATAAAATACGGAATAATAAATACTCAATTAGGCGATTATTTAGCTGCATTGCAAGGTAATGTTATTACGGCTTTAAAAGGTGATTTGCAAAACATTTTAATTCAATGTTTATCGGTAAAAAGCGACTATGTTCAAAAAGATGAATTCGATTTTGATAAGCGCCGCGATTTAAATTTAGGTCATACTTTTGCGCATGCAATCGAAAGTTTCTCTTCTTTTAAAATCGATCATGCCCATGCCGTCGCAACGGGCTTATATTACGAATGCTTTTTAGCTTATAAAAGCTGCGAAATAACCGCTGAACGTT
>CAZPFZ010000065.1:0-7550 GCA_964585955.1 uncultured Acidiphilium sp. | reverse complement strand
TTTTTATTGAGTTTTTTTTACAGTGGTAAGCAAAAAAACAAAAAAAATTAAAAAAATTTTTTTCTTTAATTGACATTGCCCCCTTAAAGTTTTATAATGTGTAAAAAATTTAAAAAATGTTGTCTGGATCATCGATATAAACCTTTTGCTTAACACAGCTTAAAGTTCGATTTTTGCATTAACAAGCAGCAACAAATATTTAAATAAAAACACTTTTACAGTTAAAAAATAAGTAAAATATGCGTAAAAATTGATGTGTATGCATTTGTGAGGTACTATTATGATTAAGATATGTAAGTCAGCGGACGAACTTATAGGCGAAACACCTTTATTACAACTTGCGCGCATTTGCGAAAAAGAAAATTTACAGGCGAATATATATGCCAAGATTGAATATTTTAACCTTTCCGGTTCGGTAAAGGATAGAATCGCCAAAAGTATGATCGAAGATGCCGAAAAACGCGGAGTTTTAAAAAAGGGTATGGCTATTATAGAGCCTACTTCGGGCAATACGGGTATAGGTTTGGCAGCGGTTGGCGCGGCAAAGGGCTATAAAGTTGTTATCGTTATGCCGGAAACTATGTCGGTAGAGCGCCGTCAACTTATTAAGGCATATGGTGCGCAAATAGTTTTATCCGATGGTTCGCTCGGTATGAAAGGTGCGGTTTTAAAAGCCGAAGAGCTGGCTGCCACGCAAAACGGAGTTGTTTTAGGGCAGTTTGAGAATTCCGCAAACGCAATGGCTCATTATACCACTACGGGTCCTGAAATTTATAACGCCTTAGGCGGAAAGATAGATTACTTTATAGCAGGGGTTGGCACGGGCGGAACAATAAGCGGCGTTGGTAGATTTTTAAAAGAAAAAAATCCGAATATAAAAATTATTGCAGTCGAACCAAAAAGTTCGCCGTTGCTTTCCCAAGGTGTTGCGGCAGCTCATAAAATTCAGGGCATAGGCGCAAACTTTGTTCCTCAAGTGTTAGATTTATCCGTTATCGATCAAATAATTACCGTCGGCGACGACGATGCTTTCTTATATGAAAGAATGCTTGCCCATACCGAAGGTTTGCTTACGGGGATTTCTTCCGGTGCCGCACTAAAAGCTGCGGTGCAAGTTGCAAACCAAAGCGAAAACAATGGTAAAAACATAGTTGTTCTTTTGCCCGATAGCGGCGATAGGTATTTATCTACAGCGGCTTTTGAGTGATTTTTTATATTTTTTAAGCGATAAGATTAAGCTTTTTTTAAACGCAAAAAACATAAAAGTCTTGCTATAAGTCGATTATCGCGCATTTTGCAAATAAAAAACGCATAGAAATATTTGCAAACGCATTTTTAATTTTTAATCTTATCGCTTTATTTTTTCTTAAAAAAGCGCAAAAAAAGTGGCAAAAAAATTTTTTTGCAAAAAATGTAAAAGGCGTGTTTTTTTGTTTGACAAAATCACTGCAAATAGGCTACAATCAAAACATCAATTGAATATCGCCAATATATCTACGGATTTACGGCCCGTAAGTTTCTACCGCATCGCCTAAGATGCGACTATTGGATACATAATCTCTTTTGTTTAAAAGGGGAAGTATTTTTATTGGCAGGCAAGTTTATTACTTGTCTTTTTTCATTTTTGCGCCGTAATTAAATTGATATGAAGGACTCGTATTATGAAACTGCTCGAAGATAAAATCATCAAAGAAGGAAAAATACTTCCGGGGGACATTTTAAAGGTGGACGGCTTTTTGAACCACCTTATGGATGTTAATCTTTTATCTTGCCTTGCGAAAGAGGTGTACGAGCATTATAAGCACTGCGACATAAACAAAATTCTAACGGTCGAATCGTCCGGGATAGGAATAGCTTGTTTTACGGCGCAGTTTTTTAATTGTCCTTTATTAGTTGCAAAAAAGAATAAATCGCTAAACATTTCAAGCGATGTATATTGTGCTCAAGTGTTTTCATATACGCATAAAAGTATGAATAACGTTGTTGTTTCTAAAGAATATTTGCACGAAAGCGATAACGTTTTAATAGTGGACGACTTTTTAGCTACGGGTAATGCCTGCCTTGCTCTTGCCGACATTATAAAACAAGCCGGAGCAACGCTTAAAGGAGTTAGTTGTGCTATTGAAAAGACTTACCAAGGCGGGCACCAAAAACTTGCTGCTTTAAACACCGATGTTTATTCTCTTGCTCGCATAAAAGAGATGAAAGACGGTGTAATTACCTTTTGCGAATAAATGGAAAAAATTGCAAAGATGGCTAAATGCTAACAATTTGCAACAAAACCGAACAACGCAAAACTCAACGCGAAATAATTTTTTTGCCGAAAGGCACGGAGGTTTTTATATGAAGAAACTTATCACCTTTTTCCTTGCGATGGCTCTTGCTTGCGGTAGTTTAGTATCGCTTACCGCGTGCGAAAAGAAATCGTTAAAAGCCGGACTTATATGTCTTCACAATTCAAACTCCACTTACGATAAAAACTTTATCGACGCATTTGAAGCTGCTTGCGCAGCTAAGGGACTCAGCTCAAAAGAATACTCAATTATAACCGATATTGCCGAAAGCAACGATTGCTACAAAGCTGCAACAGAACTTGCCGACGATGGTTGTAAAGTTGTGTTTGCCGATTCTTTCGGCCATGAAGATTTCATGATGCAAGCCGCAAGAGAATATACCGACGTTGAATTTTGTCATGCAACGGGTACAAAGGCTTTGTTAAATGCTGAAAGTTTACCTAACTTCCACAACGCTTTTGCTTCTATTTACGAAGGCAGATATCTTACCGGCGTTGCGGCAGGTCTTAAACTTCAAGAAATGATTACAAACAATACTCTTTCCGATAAAGCTAAAAAAGCTTTTGAAGATAACGGCGTTTATTACATAGGTTATGTAGGTGCATTTACCTATGCCGAAGTTGTTTCAGGTTACACTGCTTTTTACCTTGGCGTAAAATCAGTTGTAGAAAATGTTGAAATGTTGGTTAAATTCACAGGTTCTTGGCTTAACGAAGAAAAAGAACGTAACGTTGCCGCCGATCTTATCGACCAAGGTTGCGCACTAATTTCTCAACACGCCGACTCTAACGGTGCTCCCACTGCTTGCCAAACCGCAGGTATCCCCAATGTTTCTTACAACATCAACACAAGTGCTTCCGGTCCCGATACTTACGTTATAGCATCAAAAATCAATTGGCAACCTTATTTTGAATATATGCTCGATTGCGCTTTAAACGGCAAAACAATAGATACCGATAAAACAGGTAGTCTTAAAGACAATTCAGTTGTTGTTTTAGAACCCAGCAAAAACGCAGCCGCAGGCACTGCCGACAAGCTTGCCGAAGTTAAAGCTAAGCTCGAAAGCGGTGAACTTAACGTTTTTGATTGCACCACCTTTACGGTAACCGTTACCGCCGATAATAATACTGCCGCTCAAGTTGACGAAAACGGACATCTTGTTGCTTATAACGTTGCTTTTGGCGAAGAAACTATAAACGTTATTGAAAACGGCGTATTTGCAGAATCCAAATATCGTTCTGCTCCTTACTTCGATGTAAAAATAGACGGAATTACCCTTTTGAACGTTGATTTCGGCTAAGATAACAATAATAAACTAATTGTGTGGCGGAGCTTGTTTCGGCTCCGCCCGCATTATTTTTTCTGCTATATCATTTATTTTCTAAAAAAAGAGGACATAAATTTGGAAAAAGAAATAGCTCTCAGTTTAAAAAATATAACAAAAACTTTCGGAAGCACCATTGCTAACGACCAAGTTAGTTTAGATGTTTATAAAGGTGAAATTTTATCCGTTTTAGGTGAAAACGGCTGCGGAAAAACTACATTGATGAACGTTGCCGCAGGTATTTATTATCCCGATAGCGGAAGTATAGAAGTTAACGGAAAAGAAGTAACTGTTGCCTCTCCTAAAGACGCTTTCTCTTTAGGAATAGGCATGATACATCAGCACTTTAAACTTGTAGATGTTTTTAGTGCGGGTGAAAACATTGTGCTCGGCTTAGACGATAAGTACGATTTAAAACAGGCAAAACAACGTATTGCCGAAATGAGTAGGCGTTACGGTTTTATTATAGATCCCGATAAAAAAATATTCGAAATGTCCGTTTCTGAAAAACAGACACTTGAAATAGTTAAGGTGCTTTATCGAGGTGCCGATATTTTAATACTCGATGAACCCACAGCTGTTTTAACTCCGCGTGAAATACAAACGCTTTTTAATGTTATTCGCGCTATGAAAAAAGACGGCAAATCCGTAGTTATTATAACGCATAAGCTAAACGAAGTTATGGAAATTTCAGATAGGGTTGCCGTTCTTCGCAAGGGCAAGCATATAGCTACGGTACAAACCTCGCAAACCAACGAAAAAGAGCTTACCGAAATGATGGTGGGCGAAAAGGTTGCGCTTGATATTAACCGTCCCGTTCCGCAAAATAGGGTACTTAGGTTAGAAACAAAAAATTTGTCCGTTGTGGCGCCCGATGGCGTAAAAGTGCTCGATAATATAAATTTTCAAGCGTTCGGCGGAGAAATTTTGGGTATTGCCGGCATTGCAGGCAGCGGACAAAGACAAATGCTCGAAGCAATCGCGGGATTAGTAAAAACTCAGCGCGAATCGTCGGTTATGTATTATCCGCCCGATGCCGAAGCTGAGCAGCTTATAGGTAAATCGCCTGAAAAGATAAGAGAACTCGGTGTAAGGCTTTCTTTCGTGCCGGAAGACCGTTTAGGTATGGGGTTGGTAGGCAATATGAACGTGGCTGACAACATGATGTTGAGATCGTATCGCGCAGGGCACAGCGTATTTCTCGATAAAAAACATCCCGAACAGCTCGCTTCGCGCATTATAGAACAGTTAAAAGTCGTCGTTCCCGATAAAAAAACGCCTGTAAGAAAACTTTCCGGCGGCAATGTTCAAAAGGTGCTCGTCGGGCGCGAAATATCGGCAAATCCCACGGTTCTTATGGCGGCTTATCCGGTAAGAGGGTTAGATATTAACTCCTCTTATGCTATTTATGAACTGTTAACAGAGCAAAAAAAACACGGCACCGCAGTTATTTTTGTAGGCGAAGATCTCGATGTGTTGCTCTCTTTATGTGATAGATTGCTTGTTGTAAACAGCGGTAAAATAGCTGCAGTTCTCGATGCTCGCGCTACATCCAAAGAAGAAGTCGGTGCGCTTATGACTAAAAGCATTTATAGCGGCGAAACTGAGCAGACAAGCGGTGGCGGCGATATAAATAAAAAAGATAATTTATTAAAAAAACTTTTTAATAAAAAGGAGGAAAAGAGAAAATGAAACAATCCGAACAAATAAAAAAACAGCCTCTTTTCCATATAGTAAAGCGCGGAAACATTTCTTTAAAAAAGAAAATAATCGTTTATGCCGTCGCAATTTTCGGTAGCGTATTGCTGAGTTGCTGTTTGTGTGCGGCGCTTGCAGGGGACAACTTATTTTCGGCGTTAGGCGAATTGTTTTTTGGTCCATTTTCCTCATCGCGAAAAATTTGGGTGTTTTTGCAAGATTTTTCGTTATTATTGCTGACATCGCTCGCCTTATTGCCATGTTTCCGCATGAAGTTTTGGAATTTAGGTGCGAACGGTCAAATATTAATTTCGGCGCTTGCGGCTTGTGCTTGTATGTTCAATCTTGGCGGAAAAATGTCAGATGGAGTGATAAATATATTGATGATTGTTTGCGCTCTTGCTGCCGGCATCGTTTGGGCGGTTATACCCGCTGTGTTTAAAGCGTTGTTTGATACTAACGAATCGCTTTTAACGCTTATGCTCAACTATATTGCCGTTGCTGTGGTAGGTTATTTTATTACCGTTTGGGATCCGACGGGTTCCAACACCTTGGGTATTTTGCCTTACGGGCACCTTCCCGAAATAGGCAATAAATACTTAATGTCTATTCTCGCGGCGGTTATAGCGCTTAGTTTTATGGTTGTATATTTTGCTTACTCTAAGCACGGCTATGAAATATCTGTTGTGGGCGAAAGCCGCAATACGGCGCGATATATAGGCATTAACGTAAATAAAGTAATTATAAGAACGCTTATTTTGTCTGGTGCAATTTGTGGTATAATAGGTTTATTGCTTGCAGGCGGCGTGCATTTTACCGTTAACGAAATGATTCATTCAAACATGGGCTTTACCGGCATTATGACAGTTTGGCTTGCAAAATGCAATCCGCTTTTAACGGCAGGTACTTGCTTTTTGTTAACGTTTTTAACAAAGGGCGTGGGGCAGTTAAAAAAGAATTACAGCTCGTTTAATCCCGCTTTTTCAAACGATTCTTTTTCAAATATAGTGCTCGGCATAGTATATTTTTGCATTATAGCGTGCGACTTTTTTATAAATTATAAAGTAATTTTCCGCAATAAAAAGGAGGGTGCAAAACAATGAACGTTACTTTTTGGGTAAACGCCATAGCAATAAGCACCGTGTTTTTATTCGGTTGCGTGGGCGAAATTATTATTGAAAAATCAGGTCATTTAAATCTCGGTATTCCCGGTATTATGTGCCTCGGAACAGCAGGTAGCTGTGTTTGCGTTTATTGGTATATGAGCGCGCTCGGCGGAGGGCAACCCTCTTATTTGCTTCTCGTGCTTATTTCAGTTCTTTCGGCTGCCATTTTTTCGGCGTTAGGCGGACTAATTTATGCATTTTTAACTGTATCGCTTAGGTGTAATCAAAATATAACCGGTCTTTCTCTTACCACTTTTGGTACCGGGCTTGCTCAATTTTTGATAGATTCTTTGCCGGCAGCCGACCGTATGCTGTTATGGCAAACGGCTTCACGCGTGGTGTCGCAAGGATTGCCGTTTGGATCTTCTTTAGGGGCGTTCGGTGAACTGTTTTTATCGCACGGATTGTTTGTTTATGTTGCAATTGCAATAGCTATTGTCGCCGCAATTATATTTAAACGCACTAAAATAGGGTTGTATTTGCGTGCCGTTGGCGAAAATCCGGCAACCGCAGACGCTTGCGGTATCAATGTAATAAAGTATAAGTATGCCGCAATTTTAATAGGTAGTGCCGTTGCCGGCTTAGGCGGTATGTTTTACGTCATGGATTTTTCAAAAGGTGCAATCACAAACCTTTCCGCAATCGAAGCTTTCGGATGGTTATCTGTTTCATTGGTTATTTTTACTTTATGGAATCCCGCTCTGTCTATAATAGGGTCTCTTATATTCGGTTCTCTTTATATTATGTCCTCGTTTATAAATGTTTCTATTAAAACTGCAAAACTTATTGAAATAATACCTTATGCTGTAACTATAATAGTACTTATAATAACAAGTGCGCTCGATAGTAAAAAAGCTCGTCCGCCGCAGTCTTTGGGGCTAAATTATTTTAGAGAAGAAAGATAGCTTAAAGTGGCGATAATCAACTTATACGCCGACTTTTTTGCAATAATTTACAAACGAGCATCATACTTTTTGCTTTTTTAATAAATGGATTTCCGTCGATTTTTTTGGCGGAGATCCTTTTTTTACATTTTTTTAAAAAACGCTTAATAATCGACTTATACGC
>CAZPFZ010000064.1:0-7587 GCA_964585955.1 uncultured Acidiphilium sp. | reverse complement strand
CTATTTCGCTGTCAAAATTTGTACTGGTTAATTCTTTTATCATATTGTACATAGCGAAAAATTCTTATTTTTAAAAAAATAAAAGCGAGGTACAATATGATAAAAGAATTAACCAGTACAAATTTTGACAGCGAAATAGCTTCCGACAACAAAACACTAGTAGATTTTTGGGCTCCATGGTGCGGTCCATGCAGAATGCTATCTCCCATTGTTAACGCTCTTGAAGATAAAAACACATCACTTAACATATGTAAAGTGAATGTAGACGAACAACCCGATATTGCAAAAAAATATTCAATAGCAGCAATACCTACTCTGCTACTTTTTCAAAAAGGCGAAGTTATTAAAAAATCAGTCGGACTTTTATCTGAAGAAGAACTTGACGAGTTTGTAAAATAATTCCTCGCCCTTTTACAATCCGACTTAAATATATGTTTTATAACCAAAAAGGAAATGTTTTGCCAACAGCACTCCACAAATTAACCATTTGAAAGAGGCTTGTTATGCGTAAAACATTTCCTTTTTGTATTATTCAACTATTAAACTACTTGTAAAAAAATTTTTTTTACACTACATCAATGTTATTGTTGATTTTTGCTAAACAGCACATTATGTTGAATGTTGTGTTCGTAAAAAACTTTTATTATTGCAAGAAAAGTTTTTTAAACAAAAGTACCCAAACAACGTCAATCCAGCCAAAAATCATTCCGAAAGGTATAGTTAAAATACTTATAACCAAACGAACGAGTCCGCCCTTCTTGAAAAAAGTTGACCATCTTACAACGATTTCAACAATTTCGTTAACTACCGGTATAAGCAATAATAAAACCTGTACCAATCTGCTTTGTTTGTTAAACCACGTCATATTTATATCCTCCTATTTTGCCTTAACGGCAATATTTTTATACTCTGTAAAGCATATGCTATAGCCGTTATCGTTTAGCGGCTCGCTTTGACTTTGCAAAACAAAATTATCATCTTTATCTAAATTAGGAAAAAACACATCGGCTCCGCCAACGGCATCTACTTTCGTAACCAACACTTTACTGCAATAAGGCAGTAATGTTTTATAAACACTTGCTCCGCCTATAACAAAAACTTCGTCGGGTGAAAATTTTTCAACTTCATTTAACAACTCACCAACGTTATGCACACAAATACAACCCTCAATATTTATTCCGTTTTCACACAAAACAATATTAGTTCTATTTTTTAAAGGTTTAGCGTTTGGCAATGAAAGGAGTGTATTATATCCCATACATACAACCTTTCCGCTAGTTGTTGTGCGAAAAAATTTCATATCGATAGGCAAATTAAACATTAAACCGTTTTTTTTACCTATTCCCCATTCTTTATCGGCATGAAGAATCGCAATCATATAGCAACCTCAATTTTACCATCTAAAGGAGTACACTTATAATTTATTAGTTCAAAATCTTCCGTTGTAAAGTCATAAAAATTCTTTACATTGGAATTGATTTTTAACAACGGAGCATCATACAATGGATTTTTAAACATTTTTTCTAAAATGGGAATATGCCTATCGTAAATATGCGCATCGGATATAACATGTACAAGTTCACCAACTTTAAGTCCACTAACTTGAGCAAACATCATTAGTAAAACAGCATATTGACAAACATTCCAATTGTTTGCAACAAGCATATCGTTAGAACGCTGATTAAGTATTCCGTTAAGCTTATCTCCAACCACATTAAACGTCATAGAATATGCACACGGATAAAGATTCATCTCGTTTAGGTCAGCAAAGTTGTATATATTTGTAAGAATCCTGCGCGAATGCGGGTTGTGTTTTAAATCGTACAAAACCCTGTCAACCTGATCAAACTCGCCCTCTTTATATTTATGTTTTATGGCAAGTTGATAACCGTAAGCTTTGCCGATGGAACCGCTTTCGTCAGCCCAACTATCCCAAATATGACTGTTTAAATCGTGTACGTTATTCGACTTTTTTTGCCAAATCCACAATATTTCGTCAATTGCACTTTTAAAAAAAGTTTTACGTATGGTTAAAATGGGAAACTCTTTTTGAAGATCATATCTGTTTACAATTGCAAATTTCTTTACCGTATGCGCAGGCGTTCCGTCTGCCCAATGAGGTCTAACAGCGTAATCTGTATCCCACACCCCGTTTTGAAGAATATCTTTACAGTTATCTATAAATATTTTATCGGCAAAACTCATAAATTTTCTCCTTAGTAATTAACGTTTAGCATCTTATTTCAGAGTAAAACTTGTTATAAGGTAGATAAAATTATTTCCTTATTTCTTTTGTTCCATCAAGTTTTTGCATGCGCATCCAAATTTTCATCACCAATGGATGAGGTAAAATTTTTGTAGCAAACCATTGTAGTTTATTTACCATACCCGGCACGCAAATATCCTTTTTGCTATAAAGTGTTTTTATTGCTTTTTTTACAACAAATTCAACATCGTACATTGCGCTGTATTTTACTACAACCGGCTTTTCATCTTTTTTTATTGCCCTATTGAAAAATTCGGTTTTTGTCCAAAAAGGACAAAGCGCCACAACGTGAATTTTTCTATATTTCAATTCGCAATTTAATGCCCTAGTATAGCTAACCATAAATGCTTTTGTTGCCGCATATATGTTAATATACGGAATAGGTTGAAAACCTGCACAAGATGCAATGTTTAATATTTTTGCATTTTCATGCATATACGGCAAAGTATAATCGGTCATATAAACCGCAGCTTTACAGTTTAAATCTACCATATCGATATATGTTTGCGTAGGTATGGTTTCATAATGCCCGAATTTTCCATAACCAGCACAATTTATAAGCATTTTTACATCAGGCTGTTCGGCTTCAAGCTTGGCTTTATATAAATCAATTGCCTCAGCGTTACTTAAATCAATACCTAAAGGTACAATTTTTGTGCTAACCAATGACGCTAACTCGGTAAGGCGTTCTATTCGCCTTGCCATAACCCATATTTCATCAGGTTTTTCTCTTTTAGAAAGTTCAATTACAAACTGTTTACCTAACCCGCTGCTTGCACCAGTAACCACAATTACGCTTTTCATCAATTACACCTCACATTCGTGTAAAAATAAACTGTAATTTAATTATACCAAAAAAGTAATATGCAGTCAAGTTATACAAAAGGCAACACGGCAAAAAGAAACTTAAATGTAAATATATATTTATACTTTTTTAAATAACACAATAAATTAACAAACAATCAATTTATCTTAGTTCGATATGATTTTCTTCAATATACTTTTTTATTTTTTCCATTGATTTTTTTTCAATACGAGAAATATACGAACGCGATATTCTAAGTAAAGATGCAACTTCACGCTGACACATAGGAACCTCATTTTTTAAACCAAATCGTAAGACGATGACAGTGTACTCTCTATCATTTAAACAAGCGCGCACTGTTTTTAACAGTTTTTCATTAAACAATTTTTGTTCCACTTTAGATAATACGTTTTCTTCGTTATCGGCAAGAAGGTCCATAAGGCAAAGCTCGTTCCCCTCTTTATCTGTTCCAATAACGTCAGATATTCCCACATCTGATTTATATTTTTTATTTGCCCTGAGCAACATAAGTATTTCATTTTCGATGCAGCGCGCAGTATATGTTGCAAGACGCGTACCCTTAGTAATGTCGTAACTGTTTATAGCTTTAATCAAACCTATTGTTCCGACCGAAATTAAATCGTCGCTATCATATGAACCTTGATATTTTTTTACAATGTGCGCAACAAGTCGCAAGTTATGTTTTATTAGCTTTTCTTTTGCCTGCATATCTCCGTTTTGAAAAGCAATCAAGCATTTACGCTCTTCATCTTCGGACAAAGGCTTGGGAAAAGAATCACCGCTTATTGCACCGCAAAAGAAAATAATTTTACCTATAATAAAAGAAATAAAATCGACAAACATACACCGTTACTTCCATAAGAAAAATGTATGATCTTGTCGATTTATTAAGAACAATTTATTAAAAACTATAATAAGAAAATAAAGTTACGTCTGTCGTAAAACAATTAAAAATCACTCTTATTTTCTTAAAATATCACCATCGTTTAATTTTATATCTGTGTAAATTTTTACCTTTTGCTGAACAAGCTTTACATCATCTATAACCTGACCGTTTTCATCAATTATTAAATCAGCTTTAATCGTTTTATTGAACGATGACGACGGAGAAAGAACTTCGAGCATATCACCTTTAAAAAATCTGTTCCGCATTTCACAAAGGACAAACGAACCGTTTTCATCTTCCCCCGAACCAAGTACGTATGCAATAAAAGTGCGCTCTCCACGACTTTGCGAATCTTCGTAATTAACTGTTTTTTCGTTTGCCCCCAAAGCGTATGCTGTAGTAAAAGCACGATGAGCAGTTTTACAAACTTCACTTAAGTAAAGCTCATCTTTATAATTTTCACCCATCTTTTCAAAAGCGTCTATTGCTCGCCTATATGCGTTTATTACCGTGGCGAGATAATATTCACTTTTCATTCGACCTTCTATTTTTAAAGAAACAGCACCGCTTTTATACAATAAATCAAGATAATTTATCATATTAAGGTCCTTACTGTTAAAAATATACGTTCCTCTGCCGTCTTCTTCTACAGGTAAAAATTCACCATTCTTTTTAGACTTTTCACGAATTTCATATTCCCATCTGCAACATTGAACACACCCGCCACGATTGCTATCGCGCCCGGAAAGATAATTAGAAAGCAAACATCTGCCGCTATACGATATACACATTGCTCCGTGAGCAAATACTTCAATTTCGCAACCGCAGTAATCGACTATTTCGCGAACTTCTTTTAAAGAAAGCTCGCGTGCCAATACAATTCTCTTTACGCCCTGAGCCTTCCAAAATGCGGCAGAATATTTATTTAAAGTGCTTGCCTGAGTAGATAAATGCACTTCTAAATTAGGGCATTTTTCAACACATAATCTTACAATGCCCGGATCCGATACAATTACAGCATCAACGCATATTTGCTCTAAATATTTTAAATATCTTTCGACTTCGGGAAAATCATAATTGCGAGCAAGTATATTTACGGCAACATATATTTTTTTACCTCGTTCGTGTGTGTATTTAACAGCTTCATCCAATTGTTCATCGGTGAAATTTTCGGAAAAAGCCCGCAGAGAAAAATGCGCACCGCCAACATAAACCGCATCTGCGCCAAAATATAAAGCTGTTTTTAATTTTTCAAAATTTCCGGCAGGAGCCAACAATTCAAAGTTTTTCATAATTATATAGCAACTCTCTGTATAATAATCGTTGTAAACGCAATTTTACGTTTTTATTTTTTATAGGCAATTAATACACCGTCTCCGGCGTCTATAACCGAAACAGCATACCCATCGTCTTTAACCAATTCATCTATAAAAGCGCGCATATTCCTTACAATAGTCATATCGCCATGCGGTGGTTTTTCACACTCTACAAGCCCTCTAAATAAAACATTATCGGCAAACAAAACACCACCGTGCTTTAACAAACGTTTTAACTCGGGAAGATAATCGAAATATCTTGCTTTTGCGCCGTCTAAAAAAATAAAATCAAAATCACCTTCTAAAAAACGGATAATATCACCAGCATCCCCCAAGTAGCCTCTAACTCTATTTTGTAGCTCAAACAAAGCAAAATTCTGTTTTGCCTTATAATAACTTTCTTCATGGCACTCAATCGTGGTAAGACAAGTTTCAGCGCACTCATTAAGCATACAAATACCGCTCATACCTGTCGCAGTGCCTATTTCAAGTATTTTTTTTGGCGATTTAATTTTTAACGTAAGCAACAATAGATTCAAGCTTTCATCTAAAATGGTAGGTATACCTTCCTCTCGGTATTGTTTACGCATATCAGATATTCTTGCATCTATATTTAGCTTAACTTTAGACTTTGTAAATTCACTCATTTTTATATTCCGTAAATTATATGTTTGTTATTATATTTCGGTAATAACAGGCAAAATAATCGGGTTGTTTTTTGTCTTTTTAAATATATAATTTTTTAAAGCCTTCCTTAACTGTCTTCTAAATTCGGCATTGTCGCCTATTTCTTTTATATCAAACTCCGCAAGAGTTTTTGTGATTATTGCCTTACATTCGGTAATTTGAGTTTCGTTTAAACTTATACCTTTAAACACAAATGATGGCTCTTGTATAATCTCTCCGTTTTCAGCAGAGACGCAGCAAATAGCAACAATTATACCGTCTTCAGCCAAATGTATTCTGTCGCGAACAACCGCATTTGTATCATCGATTGTAAAGCCGTCCACAAGCTTACTGCCAGCATGAAACTGTTCGCCTTTTTTCATTGAACGCTCGGTAAGTTCAACTGTATCGCCTATATCGCAAATAAGCATATTGCTTTCTTTCATTCCCAATTGCTTTGCTAGCAAACAGTGTTTTTTTAAGTGTCTATATTCACCGTGAATAGGAATAAAAAACTTCGGCTTTAAAAGCGAATGCAATATTTTTAATTCTTCTTGGCAAGCGTGCCCCGATACATGTATTCGATCTAAATCATCATAAACAACCTCTGCACCTTTACGATAAAGATTGTTTATAACGTTATAAATACTTTTTTCGTTACCCGGAATAGGACTTGCCGAAATAATAATCGTATCGTTATTACCTATTTTTACTTGCGGTGAATCATCAGATGCCATTCTTGTAAGCGCACTCATAGGTTCACCTTGACTACCCGTAGAAATAATTACGAGGTCTTTATCTTGAACGTATTTAATTTTATCTATATCAACCATAACGTTATCGGGAATGGTCATTTCCCCGATTTTAACGGCAGCTTCGGTAACGTTATTCATACTTCTACCCGAAATTGCAACTTTGCGTTTATATTTTGCGGCAAGATTAATAATTTGTTCTATTCTGTAAACATTACTAGCAAAAGTGGCTATTATAATTCTACGCTTTAAATTAGACGCAAATAAATTATCAAACGTGTCTCTTACAACACGTTCGCTTAACGTGTAACCTTTGCGTTCTACGTTGGTCGATTCACACATCAAAAGCAATACACCCTTTTTTCCTATCTCGGAAAAACGCGTAATATCGGAAATTTCACCGTTGATAGGCGTTAAATCCACCTTAAAATCGCCCGAATGAACAATTACACCAACAGGCGTAGTTATTGCTAAAGCACACGACCCCGGTATAGAGTGATTCACGTTGATAAATTCCGTTTGAAAACACCCTGCCTTAATTTTTGAAGATGCTTTAACAGCATTTAATTTGTACCCCTTTACACCTTGCTCACGCAATTTATTTTCAACCAAGGCAAGAGTAAGTTTTGTTCCGTATACTGGAACATTTTCAAGATCTTTGAGCAAATACGGAAGTCCGCCAATGTGATCCTCGTGCCCATGCGTTAATACGATTGCACGAACTTTATCTTTATTTTGAACAACATACGAACAATCGGGAATAACCAAATCTATTCCCGGCATATCTATGGAAGGAAAAGTTAAACCGACGTCAACAATAATTATATCGTTTCCGTATTCGAGGGCGGTCATATTTTTACCAATCTCCCCAACTC